>JAZQSB010000001.1:0-5694 GCA_045629885.1 Eubacteriales bacterium
AGCTCAACCGGAGTTTCTCTGCCAAACATTGAAACGATAACGCGGATTTTGTTTTTATCAAGCGCGATTTCGTCAACAACGCCGACAAAGTCTTCAAGCGCACCGTCAATAATCTTGACGCTGTCACCGACCTTATAGTCGATGATAAGCTCATGCTTTTCGACGCCGAGGTTTGCAACCTCTTCATCGGAAAGCGGCACTGGCTTGCTTGCCGGTCCGACAAAACCGGTAACGCCGCGCGTGTTACGCACAACGTGCCAGCTTTCATCAGTCATAACCATTTTCACGAGAACATATCCCGGAAAAATCTTGCGCTCCACTTCCTTTTTCTTGCCGTCTTTGACTTCAACAACGGTTTCAACGGGAATGTTGACCGCACAGATAAGGTCATGCAGTTTTCTGTTTTCAACTGTTTTTTCAATTGTAGCGGCTACTGTGTTTTCATAGCCGGAATATGTGTGAACCACATACCACTTAGCATTACCTGCCATTTCAGTTCTCCCCCGTTATATATTGTGGAGAAGCGAAACTCCGTATTTAAGCACGATGTCCATAACGCCGGTAATAACAGCAAAAATTGCGCACACGATAAGAACAATAATGGTGTTCTTATACACCTGCGAAGCTGTCGGCCATGTGACCTTCTTAAGCTCACTCTTCATTTCGCGGAACCATAAAGCAATGCCACCGCGCTTTTTCTTCTCGACTTTTTTCTCAGCCATTCTGTGCACACCCTTTCATTTGTAATTAAGGAAAGAAAAACAGATTACTTGGATTCTCTGTGAAGGGTATGCTTACGGCAGAACGGGCAATGCTTTTTAAGCTCGAGTCTGTCGGGCGTGTTCTTCTTTTCCTTCATTGTGTCGTAGTTTCTGCGCTTGCATTCTGTACAAACGAGCGTGATTTTTGTTCTCATAATTTTCGGCCTCCAAAGAATAATTTGCCTCCCTGACAGCCATTACGGCTTCGCGGAAACTTCTGTTTCTCCCGCGTAGGTTTAAGTGCACCTTCCAAAAAAGAGCACGAAAAATAAACCTTTCACAGGTAATATACATTGTAACACAGGTTAAGGTGCCAGGTCAAGTGTTTTTTTTATTTTTTTTCATTTTTATTCCAATTCAAACATTCCGGTGTATAACTGGTAGTATTTTCTGCGCTGTTTTAACAGGTCTTCATGCGTTCCCCGCTCAATTATTTCACCATTTTCAAGAACCATTATCGCCTTTGAATTGCGTACCGTGGAAAGTCGGTGAGCAATTACAAACACTGTTCTTCCTTCCATAAGCGTATCCATTCCTTTTTCAATAAGTGCTTCGGTTCTTGTGTCAATTGAGCTTGTCGCCTCATCAAGAATAAGCACCGGCGGGTCTGCCACAGCAGCGCGCGCAATTGCAAGAAGCTGGCGCTGTCCTTGACTTAAGTTTACGCCGTCGGATGTAAGCACTGTATCGTATCCATCCGGAAGATGCGTGATAAACGAATGAGCGTTTGCAAGCTTCGCCGCGCGGACAATCTCCTCATCTGTTGCATCAAGCTTGCCGTAGCGGATGTTCTCCGCAACTGTTCCCGTAAAGAGATGTGTGTCCTGAAGCACCATACCGAGAGAGCGGCGCAAATCGCTTTTTCTTATCTTGTTTATGTTTATCCCATCATAAGTGATTTTGCCGTCAGGAACATCGTAAAAGCGGTTTATAAGATTTGTTATGGTAGTCTTTCCCGCTCCGGTAGAACCTACAAACGCAATTTTTTGTCCCGGCTTTGCGTAGAGTGAAATACCGTTAAGTACAGTTTTTTCCTCATCATATCCGAAAATAACATTTTCAAAGCGGACATCACCCGCGACCTCTGTGTATTTAACGTTGCCGTCCGGCATCTGTTCCTTCCACGCCCATATACCAGTCCGCCTTTCCGATTCAAAAAGCGTTCCGTCCGTATTTTTTTCGGCGTAGACAAGCGTTACCGTTCCGTCATCCCGCTCTGGAGTTTCATCTATAAGCTCAAATATCCGTTCTGCACCCGCAAGCGCATTTATGATGGAATTGAACTGCTGTGAAATCTGCGTTATCGGCTGAAAGAACGAGCGCGTGGACTGAAGAAACGATGCAACCGTTCCTATATCCAGCACCCCGCCTACTGCGAGTGCCGCACCGATGGTTGCGGTAAGCGCATAGTTGATATATGAGAAATTGTTCGTAAGCGGACCGAGGACGCTTGCAAAAGTATTTGCGTTTGATGCAGCATCAAAAAGGTCTTCATTGATTTTCTCAAATGCTGCTTTTGATTTCTCCTCGTGACAGAAAACCTTGACAACTTTCTGCCCCTCAATCATTTCCTCTATATATCCGTTAACTGCTCCTATTGCCCTCTGCTGGCGCTTAAAATATTTTGCGCTCTGAACTCCGATAAGCTTCACAGTAAAGCTTATTACAAAAACCATAACGAGTATGAGCGCCGTGAGAACAGGGCTTAATATACACATAAGAATAAACACGCCGATAATCGTCACACTTGACGAAAACATCTGCGGTATACCCTGACTCAGCATCTCGCGGAGTGTGTCGGTATCATTTGTGAAACGGCTCATTATTTCGCCGTGGGTGTGGGTGTCAAAATACTTTATCGGCAGACTCTGCAGCCGGTTAAATGTGTCCACTCGAATCCTGCGCATCGTCTCAGTGGAAATATTCATCATAAGGCGGCTGTACATATATGATCCCGCAACACCGACGGCATATACGCATCCCATAAGCGCAAGCTTTGCGGCAAAAGCTGCAACATCAAACCTGCCGCTTGATACCCCCGCTTCAATCGAGTTGATTACGGGTTTCAGAAAATATGTTCCCGCAACGCCGGCAAGGGAGCTGCAGATTATTCCCGCAAACACCAGCACAAGCAGATGCTTCCGGCTTCCCATATAACCGAGAAGGCGAATTATCGTCTGCCCTGCGTTTTTCGGCTTCTGCATACCGCGCCGTCCTCTTGGACCGCCCGGTCCGTGCATAGGTCTTCCATTTGCCATTACTGCTCCACCACCTTCTGCTGAGAATCGTGAATTTCACGGTAAATTTCATTTGAGCGCAAAAGTTCTTTATGCGTTCCTATCGCATTTATGCCTCCGTCATCAAGTACGATTATCTTATCTGCATCACATACTGATGACACACGCTGTGCAATTATTATCTTTGTGGTATCTGCAAGAGATAATCGAAATGCATCGCGGATTTTTTTGTCGGTTGCCGTATCAACCGCACTTGTGCTGTCGTCAAGAATTATTATCTTGGGCTCTTTAAGCAACGCGCGTGCAATGCACACTCTCTGCTTCTGACCGCCCGAAAGGTTTACGCCGCCCTGTCCGATCAGAGTTTCATATCCGTCCGGAAACGCACTTATAAAATCGTGTGCCGCAGCACTCTTGCACGCCGCTTCAATCTCCTCTCGAGTTGCATCTTCATTTCCCCAGCGAAGATTTTCCTCTATCGTACCCGAGAACAGCACATTGTTCTGCAGAACCATCGCCACAGAATCGCGAAGCGCATTAAGGTCATAATCGCGCACATCGCACCCACCGACGCATACCGCACCTTCGCTTACGTCGTAAAGACGCGGGATAAGCGACACAAGCGTTGTCTTTCCTGAACCTGTTCCGCCAATCATTCCGACAGTCTCGCCGGAGTTAATTTTAAAGCTTATGCCATCAAGTGCGCATTTGCTCTTGTCACCCGAGTAAGAAAACGAAACGTTATCGAAAACAATCTCGCCGTTTTCAACTTCCGTCTTTCCCGCAAGGTTGTTCTTTATATCTATATCTTCGTCAAGCACCTCGCATATACGCACAACGGATGCTCGCGACATAACAATGCTCACAAAGCACATTGAAAGTCCCATAAGCGACATAAGTATCTGCGTGATATAGCTTATAAAGCTTATAAGCTCGCCTGTTTCCATACCGCCGACAGAAATAAGGTTGCCTCCGAGCCACAGAACTGCGATAATGCACGAATACATAACAACCTGCATTATAGGCATATTCATAATGAGCACGCGTTCTGCCCTGCGCTGTGCATCCATAACGCCGTGCGCGGCCTTTGCAAACTTCTCGTCTTCATATTCTCCGCGGTCATATGCTTTTACAACGCGTATCGCAACAAGGCTTTCCTGAACAGAGGAGTTCATTGCGTCGTATTTCGTAAACATCTGCTTGAATCGCGGAAACGCTTTTATTGATATAAAGGAGAGGGCAACCGCAAGCACGGGAATTGCAACAAAGAACACTCGCGCAAGCTCTGCGTTTATTGACACGGCAAGCACAGTAGCGCTTACAAGCATAACAGGAGAACGCACCATCATACGCACAACCATCATAAATGCGTGCTGAACGAACGTTACGTCCGTAGTAAGGCGCGTTACAAGCGATGCGGTGGAAAACTTATCAACATTGGCAAAGGAAAAATCCTGAATTTTGTCAAACATACGCTTGCGAACATTTTTTGCAAAGCCGGTGCTTGCAACAGAAGCATACCTTCCTGAAAGCACACCGAACATAAGCGAGAAAAGCGACATAACCACCATCAGTCCGCCGACTTTTACAATATAGCCCACTCCCGCTCCGCCTTTTATTCCCACATCGATAATCTTTGACATAAGAAGCGGAATGAATATTTCCATAACCACTTCAAGTGATATGAATATGGGCGAAAGTATCGCCGGCATTTTGTATTTCTCGACGCACCCAAGAAGCTTCCGAATCATTCTCCTACCTCCAGCATCTTTTTTGCATAATAATCCATATTGATTATTTTATTACCGCAAATTCACAAAGTCAATCAGATATGCAAGAATTTACAGATTGTTCAGTTTTGCATAGATTAAAAACCGCCTGCGACTGCAAGCGGTTTTAGTGTATGTTGCGTTTTAATTACTCAGCATCAGCTGCGTCTTCTGCATCTGTCTCTTCGGGGAGAATGTCGCTCTCCTCACCGGAGGTTGCAACAAGCTCTTCGGTATCTGCCGGAGCTTCTTCTGCTGCATCTTCAGCCGGAGCAGCTTCGCCCGGGATAAGCGCACGCATAGAGAGAGAGATCTTCTGGTTTTCTTCATCAACTGCGATAATCTTAGCCTCTACCTCATCGCCTTCCTTAAGTGCATCGCTTACCTTTGCGATACGTGTGTTTGTAATCTGGGAGATATGGATAAGACCGTCAACACCCGGAACAACCTCTGCGAATGCGCCAAACGGCATAAGCTTAACAATCTTGACCTTTGCGGTATCGTCTACATTGTAAGCTGCCTTGAACTTAAACCACGGATTATCCTCTGCCTTCTTATAGCCGAGGGAAATCTTCTTCTTTTCAGCATCGAGAGCGATGACGAAAACGTCAACCTCCTGCCCTTCCTTGAACATTTCAGACGGATGACCAATGCGTCCCCATGTCATTTCGGAAATGTGAAGCATTCCGTCAACACCGCCGATATCGATAAATGCGCCGTAAGAAGCGAGCGAACGGACAACACCCTTATATGCCTTGCCGACCTCGATGTCCGCCCAAACACGCTCCTGTGCCTCACGGCGAGCCTCAGCCACAACCTCGCGGATAGAGCCGACGATGCGACGGCGCGGACGGTTGACTTCCTTAATCTTGAGCTGAACCTTCTTTTTAAGAAGCTCGCTTAAGTCTGCACTCTTCGGAAGTCCGG
>JAZQSB010000002.1:0-3475 GCA_045629885.1 Eubacteriales bacterium
CATATACTCCGACATATCCATACGGATAATTTTGTTTTCATCATCGAAAAGAGCCTCAGCCAGTGCACGGCACAGCTCTGTTTTTCCCACACCTGTAGGTCCTGCAAATAAAAACGAACCGATGGGACGCTTCGGGTCTGAAAAGCCGAGCCTTCCCCTGCGTACTGCCCGTGCCACGGCCGCAATCGCCTTTTCCTGCCCTACTATTCTTTTTTGGAGAAGTGATTCAAACTCAAGAAGCCTGCGGCTTTCCTCTCTCGTTATCCTTGATGCTGGAATTCCGGTACGCGCACACACTGTTTCGGCGATGCTGTCAAAATCAATCTCAGCCCGCCCCTCAAGCACCTTTTGCCAGCTCTCGCTCACCAGAGAAAGCTCTCGTCTCAGGCTTTCTTCTCTGTCTCGAAAACGTGCCGCTCCCTCAAAGTCCTCCGACCTAATACACTTTTCTTTTATCCCGACAGTGTTTACTATATTTTCCTCAAGCTCACGCATACGGGGTGGTGGCGATGATGCATATATCTTCGCCCGGCTTGCCGCCTCGTCAATCAGATCTATCGCTTTATCGGGAAGGCGGCGCTCCGGAATATACTTTTGCGAGAGCTCAATCGCGGCATCTATCGCCTCGTCCGTAATTCTTATATTGTGATGCTGTTCGTACTTTTCGCGCAAGCCCGCAAGTATCTCTGCACTTTCTTTCTTTGACGGTTCCTCCACCTTTACCGTCTGGAATCTTCGCGAAAGCGCAGCAGACGGCTCGATATATTTTCTGTATTCCTCGTGTGTTGTTGCACCTATAAGCTGAATTTCACGACGGGAAAGCGCCGGCTTTAATATGTTGGCAGCATCTATTGCGCCCTCTGCCGCGCCTGCGCCCACGATGGTGTGTATCTCGTCAATAAACAAAATTATATCTCCGGCGCGGCTTACCTCACGCAGAATTGAACGAATGCGCTCTTCAAACTCTCCTCTGTATTTCGTGCCGGCAACCACTCCTGATATATCAAGCATAAAAATCTTTTTCCCCGAAAGAATTCGTGGCACATCCCCCTTTACAATGCGCTCTGCAAGCCCTTCAGCTACCGCCGTTTTCCCAACGCCCGGATCTCCAAGCAAAAGCGGGTTGTTTTTTGTCCGGCGCGCAAGTATTTCTATAACGCGTTCAAGCTCTTTTTCGCGTCCAATTACCGGGTCGGTTTTCCCCTCGCGGACAAGCTCACACAAATCTCTACCATAATTTTTAAGTAATTTTGTTTCGTTTTTTTCGCAACTGCGTCGATTATCAGCACTTTTTCTGCAATCCGCGCCGTTATCCCCGCCCGACGGCATAATAAGCCGGGCAAGCTTTTCTGTATCTGCTCCCATGCTTTTCAAAAGCTTTTTTGCGCTACCTGATTCCTCGCAAAGAATTCCGGCAAGAAGATGCTCGTCCCCGATGAAACCATGTCCTGCGCTTTTGGCTTTGTTATATGCGTTTTTTACTATCCTTCGCGAACACGGGCTAAGCCCCTGAAGCGTGTTTTTATGAGCTTTTCCGATGCCGGTGCGGGAAATTACCGAGTTTCTTACTTTTTCGGCAGAAATCCCCTCTGCATTCAGTATTTTTGCAGCCCTTCCTTCTCCGTCGCGAAGTATTCCCAGAAGAATATGCTCACTACCCACATATCCGTGTCCAAGCTCTGCCGCGCATTCATGAGCACACCGAAGCACACTTTCTGCACGAAGCGTAAATCTGTTCTCAAAAAACATGGTTTCCTCCGATTTGTATTTGTTTCCACAGATTAAATTTTACCTTTTTATCCTGCGTTTTATACATCTGTTTTTTCGACAATATAAACTTTTTTTTAATTTTTCAAATTTTTTTAGTTTACCCTATTGATTTTTTTCTTATTCATTGTTACAATAGATATATTGAAAAAGATGGAGGTGTTATTGACATGGCATATGTAATTAGCGACGAGTGCGTAATGTGTGGTTCTTGTGCAGGTGCTTGCCCCCTTGGTGCAATCTCCGAAGGTGATACAAAGTACGTTATCGACAAGGACGCATGCGCAGGCTGCGGTGAGTGTGCAAGCGCTTGCCCGGTAGAGGCTATCTCCGAGGAATAATCCCCCGAAGGCTTCAATGAGCTGTGACGAAATTCGCCACAGCTCATTTTTTGCAACAACTTGCATATATAGCAAAAATCGCAAGGCAGATTTGCCTTGCGATTTTCTTTTTAATATCTCTTTTTCTTTGCGCGTGCGGCTTCGCTCTTCTTACGGCGCTTTACGCTCGGGCTTTCATAATGCTCTCGCTTACGCAGCTCGGAGAGAACGCCTGACTTTGCGCAGGAACGCTTGAATCTTTTGAGAGCGCTCTCCAAAGACTCATTTTCCTTTAAACGGATTTCTGACATTGTTATCCCTCCCTCCGCGATCAGAACCAAAAATAAATATTAACATTACTATTATAATAGAAAAGTTGCGTTATGTCAACAATAATAATTTTAAATTATTCGTGAATTTAAAAATTTATTTTATAATGAGGTTGACAAGCCTGTTTTTTACGACAATGCTCTTCACAAGATTTCCGTTCGCGAGTGATTCCGCCACCTTGGGTTCTGCGGATGCGAGCTTTATTACCTCATCGTCAGAGAGGTCTGCAGGTACAGTTATTCGGCTCTTTATCTTTCCGCAAACCTGAACGGCAATCTCCACCTCGGATGCGCGGGTCTTGCTCTCGTCGTATTCCGGCCACGTTTCCTTTGCAAGCATTGTTTTCTCGCCGTAGCTTTCCCAAATTTCCTCTGCCATGTGCGGAGCAAACGGAGAGAGAAGCTTTAAAAGAATCCTCATCTCGCCGCGCGTTGTACCGTTGGAGCTGAAGTCGTTTATAAGAGCCATCATAGCAGCAATAGCGGTGTTGAACTTCATGCTTTCGATATCATCGCCGACTTTCTTTATCGTCTTGTGAATTGCCGCTTCGTTCTTTGCGGTAATCTCATCGGACGCATCGGCATTCTCGGCGAGATTCCAGATGCGGTCAAGGAAGCGCTTGCAACCCTTGACTGCCTGGCTGTCCCATGATGCAACCTTTTCAAAATCACCGATGTACATAATATAAAGACGCATTGTGTCTGCACCAAACTGATTGATGATATCGTTCGGGTTTATGACGTTTCCGCGGGATTTTGACATCTTCTCACCGTTTTCACCAAGAATCATACCGTGGCTTGTGCGCTTTGCGTACGGCTCCTTTGTAGGAACAACGCCGATGTCGTAGAGGAACTTGTGCCAGAAGCGTGAATAGAGAAGGTGAAGCGTTGTATGCTCCATACCGCCGTTGTACCAGTCAACCGGTGCCCAGTAATCAAGTGCTTCCTTTGAAGCAAGGGCGCTGTCGCAGTGCGGGTCCATATAGCGGAGGAAATACCAGCTTGAGCCTGCCCACTGAGGCATTGTATCCGTCTCGCGCTTTGCAGGTGCGCCGCAAT
>JAZQSB010000003.1:0-5033 GCA_045629885.1 Eubacteriales bacterium
ACCGCTGTTGTTTCCGCAGCAGCAATGATCGGTGCTTGCCGCCTGACCAAGAAGAACATCGGCGACCTGAAGGCTGTCGTTTCCGGCGCAGGTGCTGCAGCAATCGCTGTTACCCGCCTGCTCATGGCTCTCGGCCTCAAGGAAGTCATCCTCTGCGACCGTAAGGGCGCAATCTATGAAGGCCGCGACGGTCTGAACCCGGAAAAAGAAGCAATGGCAAAGATCACCAACAAGAACAAGGTTGCAGGTACTCTTGCAGAAGTTATGGTTGGTGCTGACGTTGTCTTCGGTCTCTCCGGCCCGGGCATCATCACCCAGGACATGGTCCGCTCCATGAACAAGGATCCGATGGTCTTCGTTATGTCCAACCCGACTCCGGAAATCTTCCCGGACGAGGCTATTGCTGCAGGTGCTGCTGTTGTCGGTACAGGTCGTTCAGACTTCCCGAACCAGATCAACAACCTGCTTGCATTCCCGGGTATCTTCCGTGGTGCGCTTGATGTCCGCGCAAGCGATATCAACGACGAGATGAAGGTTGCTGCTGCTTACGCTATTGCAAACCTCATTCCTGAGGAAGAGCTCCGTGCTGACCGCATAATCATAGAGCCGACAAATCCAGCTGTTGCTCCGGCTGTTGCTGCTGCTGTTGCAGAAGCTGCGAGAAAGACCGGCGTTGCACGTATCTAACGGAATATAAAAAAGAATATTTCAAGGGCGCACGTTTCGTGCGCCCTTGTTTTGTCTTTATTTCATAAATAATGTGCCGGGAATGTGCCCTGCGAGGATATCGTATGCATTTTCAATGCGGCTACCGTTTGTGATGACCATCGGGATGTCATTCTCAAAGCACACCTCAGCCGCGTGGATTTTGGTGACCATTCCTCCCGTGCCAAGCTTTGTTCCGGCACCACCGGCAAGAGAACGGATATCGGCGTTTATTTCCGTCACGCGCGGTATAATACGTGCATTATCGTTGGCGTGGGGATCACAGTCGTATAACCCGTCGATATCAGAAAAAATTATAAGTAAATTTGCTTTAACAAGCGCTGCAACCTCTGCTGAAAGCGTATCGTTATCGCCAAAGAGGATTTCATCAACGCCCGTCGTGTCGTTTTCGTTTACAACCGGAATTGCACCAAGCTCAAACAGCGCTTCAAACGTGCTTTCAACCTTTTCACGGCGCACTTCTTCTACGATATCACTCTTAGTGATAAGAATTTGTCCCACGACCTGCGAATAGTCGAGGAAAAATTTATCGTAAATATGCATAAGCTCACACTGACCCACGGATGCTGCAGCCTGCTTATAGCGAAGCTCCTGCGGGCGCACGGTCATGCCCAGCTTTGACATACCAACGCCAATTGCACCGGAGGTGACGAGAACGACGTCCAGTCCCATGTTCTTTATATCGGAAAGAACACGAGCAAGCGTCTCAAGATGCCGTAAATCAAGCCTTCCTGTGCTGTGTGTAAGCGTGGATGTACCTACCTTTATAACAACTCTCTTTATCCCTTCGGGAGAAAACATACAAAAAACCTGCCCTTTAATTTTCTTTTGCTATATTCTACCACATATTGCGGGATAATGCAAACATTATTGAAATATTTAGTTAATGTTGAAGGTTTCGGAGAGTACTGCCCAGTTCTGAGGGAACGGACGCATAAGATTCCAATAGCCGGCGCCGAAGAGCGAATATTCAGCAATAAGGGAAAGCTTTGCCGCGATGCTGCGTGCATCCTCAAAATGTACCTCGTGGCGTATACCGTCAGGTGAAGTGTAGTTAAAGTAAGGGCTTTGTGAAGCTTCATTAAAAAGAATTTCAACGCCGTTTTCCCGCGCGATATCGACTGCTTCTACGTTTGATATTGACTGTGCGCGGCTTTCGCCCTGAACAAAGGGGAGCGTCCAGTCATAGCCGTAGTTCGGTATACCAAGGTAAATCTTTTCAGGCGGAATTTCCGTCAATGCGTATTCTATGACTGCGCGTACGTTTTCAATAGGAGCAACGGGAAACGGAGGTCCATAGGTATATCCCCATTCATATGTCATAAGAAGGACGTTATCCGCCGCTGCGCCGAGAAGCGAATAATCATGCCCCTCATATAAAAGCCCCGGCTGGTCTGCGCTCGTTTTCGGCGCGAGAGCAACGGTTACTGTTTTTCCGCTTGCATTCAGAAGCGCCCGAAGCTGTGATATAAATTGAGCATATGCTTCCGCATTGCTCGCAGGGATAAATTCAAAATCAACGTCAATTCCGGAATATCCTTTTTCGTCGATGACGGAAATGACGTTCTGTATCAGGTTTTGCCGCGCTTCTGCGTTATTCAGAACAATATCGGCAAGTGCAGAATCAAAGCCGCCCTCTTCCGTGAGAGTAGAAAGGTGCATAAGTGACGCTGTACCGTATTCACGAGAGAGAGCGAGCAGTGTTTCGTCGTTTAAGTCCACAAGCCCGCCTGACGGCGTTATTCCGTATGTAAATGGAATAAGATATGTGAGAAATGGAAGAACGCTGCGCAAAAGCGATGTTTGGATGAAGGGATACGCATAGCCGGAAACCGTGATGCTCCCAAGCGGAGCATTTTCCTCGGACGGTATAACCACCGTTTGCCCGACAACTAGCCCCGAACTTAGTGGGATTTCGTTTACTGCAGACAACGTGCGTGCGCTGATATCGAACATTTCGCCTATCGAGGTCAGCGTGTCTCCTGCACGGACAACATAAATTTCCAAAAATATCACTCCTTTTAATCAACATATGCCAACAAAAGGTAAATAATAACCGTAGATTTAGTGTTTTAGTGTTTTTCTTTGAAAAAATGAAAAAAACTATTGATTTTTGCGAGAAAATGTGATATTATTTACTTTGCTATTCAATTGAGTAATAAAGAAGCACTACCGAAAGAGGTGAATTTCATGAAGGCAGGAATCCATCCGGATTATAAGCAGACAACGATTACCTGTGCATGCGGCGAGGTCATAGAGACGGGCTCCACAAAGGAGAACATCAAGGTTGAGATTTGCTCAAAGTGCCATCCGTTCTATACTGGTAAGCAGAAGCTTGTTGATACAGGCGGCCGTGTTGATAGGTTCAACAAAAAGTTTGGTTTGACAGATAAGTAATTATCAAAAATCCAAATATAACCGAAGCCGATTTTTGGCTTCGGTTTTTGTTGTATATCGAGTGGATTTGTGCTAAAATAAAATAAGAACAAAAATTCCGGGCGGTGATAACGTGATAGATTTAGGCAACGACTGGACAGAGCTTATTGCGAAGGAGTTTCAAAAGGAATATTACATAACGCTTCGCAATTTTCTGAAAGAAGAATACAAAAAGTATACAATTTACCCGAATATGTACGACATTTTCAACGCACTCCGCCTTACGGCATACAGTGACGTAAAGGTCGTAATTCTTGGTCAGGACCCATACCACGGCGAAGGACAGGCGCACGGTCTTGCGTTTTCCGTGCGTGATGGCATTCCGCTTCCGCCGTCTCTGAAAAACATTTACAAAGAGGTGTTCGACGAAACGGGAAATGTTCAGCCACAGTCAGGAAACCTCACACGTTGGGCAGAGCAGGGGGTTCTGCTTTTGAACACTGCGTTGACTGTCCGTGCGGGAGAGGCTAATTCCCACAGCGGCAAGGGATGGGAAATCTTCACCGATTCCGTTATAAAAAGGCTTAACGAGAGGGAAAAGCCGATTGTTTTCCTTCTCTGGGGAAGAAACGCAAGGACAAAGCAGGAGCTTATAACCAATCCCGTTCACAAGGTATTCTGCGCACCTCACCCAAGCCCGCTTTCGGCATATAGTGGTTTTTTTGGTTGCGACCACTTTAACGCAGCCAACCGTGAACTTATAATAAACGGCGATATGCCGATAATATGGTAAAACAATATATAATCAATAAAAGGAGAGAATTATCATGAGCTTTGAAAAAGGAATGTATGGCAATCTTGAATCGTTCACACTTACCAACAAAAACGGAATGAAGGTAACGCTTATTTCGGCAGGTGCGTCAATTTTAAACCTTTTTGTTCCGGATAAGCACGGAAAAGTGCGTGATGTTGTTCTCGGTTACGCAAACAGCGAAGATTACTTAAAGCCGGGTCCCAACCACGGCGCTGTGTGCGGCAGAGTTGCAAACAGAATCGAGAATGCAGAGTTTGAATTAAACGGCAAGACAATTAAGGTTCCCGCTAATATGAAGGGAATACATATGCTTCACGGCGGTGCCGATGAGCCGCTTGCACGTCGCATCTTCACTGAAAAGGAACACACGGAAAATTCCGTAACCCTTACAGCTCTTCTTCCGGACGGAGAAAATGGCTTCCCCGGGAATATGACCGTTGATGTTAAGTACACGCTCTCCGATGATAACGGTCTTAAGCTTTCCTACATTGCATCCTGCGATCAAGATTCGGTTATCAACCTTACAAACCATGCGTACTTCAATCTCCGCGGTCACGCAGCCGGAAGCATCCACGACCATATTATGACGATGTATGCCGATACCTATGCACCGCAGGCACCGCATGGCATGGTTTACGGCGTGCTCCATCCGCTGCCGGAGGAATTTGATTTCCGCGCACCGAAGGAGATAGGTCGCGACATTGACAGCGACCACGAGCAGCTTAAGCTCGCCGGCGGTTATGACCATGCATGGACGGTAAGAAACAACGGCCGTGAGCTTGTTACCTGCACTGAGGTTTATTGCCCGGAATCCGGTATCAATATGACGGTAAAGACGAACAGCCCGACCGTACTTCTCTACACTGGAAACTCACTTCCGGGTGTTGATTATCCGGCAAAGGATGGTGCAACATACGAACGCCGCGGCGCGCTTTGTCTTGAGACCGGGTTTTACCCCAACTGCCTTAAGTTCCCGCAGTTTATGCAGGGATATCTCAAAAAGGGCGAGATATTCGATTACGAAACCGAATATGTTTTTGACGTAAAATAATATAGTTTTTACAAAAGGGGACCTCTTGCGGTCCCCTTTAAACCCCCACGCTTTTGTCGCTACTCG
>JAZQSB010000004.1:0-1758 GCA_045629885.1 Eubacteriales bacterium
ATGATGCTTGCGGCACTTTACACCACAGCAGTATGCTCCGACTTTTGCGTTTGCGATATTATGGGAGGCGGAAGGTTAACGGCGGTTGTGGTTACGGTAATTTCGCTTGCCTGCTCATACTCCGGTTTTGGTCAGCTTATATCAAACGGCTACCGGACATTCGGCTTTGCAGGACTTCTTGCTGTGTTATGGGAGCTTATTTTGCATTTTAAGCTTGATTTCAGGAGGGAATAGTGATATAATTGTTGCATACAGAATTTCATTTCATAAAATTCTTAAGAGCTTATGCTCTTTTGTCCCACAAACGCCATAGAACGGGCGGTTAATAACCGCCCCTACTAAATTGCCTGCGGCAGCTAAATTGACCTTCGGTCAGCTACCGGGCGGATTTAATTTAGCTACTCCGAATGGAGTTATTTAGCTATGAAGCGAAGCAGAATAATTTAGCTTTGAACGCAGTTCAAAATTTAGCTTTTAATTGTGCATTATGCATTCAGCATTGTGCATTAAATTTCGATATATCCCTTCGGGACGAGAAATTAACAAACCATAAAAATTTTACATAAGAAAGGTTGTTTTAAATGAACGTTTTAGCAATTGGTTGTCATCCTGATGACATTGAAATCAACTGTGCCGGAACTCTGGCAAAATGCGTTAAGCGAGGCGATAATGTTACTGTGTGCCACGTTTGCAACGGTAACCTGGGTCATGTTATTATAGAGCCCGATGAACTTGCCGAAATCCGCAAGCAGGAAGCTATCAAGGCAGGAAAGCTTGCGGGAATCAAGGTTGTTACCTGCGACATCGGAGACCTTATGGCGTATGAATCCAGCAAGGAACAGCGTGACAAGGTGGTTGATGTAATCCGTGAGGCACAGCCTGATTTTATTATCACCCATGCTCCCAACGACTATATGCCCGACCACGTTGCCGTAAGCCGTCTGGTGTTTGACGCATCCTTTGCGGCAAGTGTACCCCATTACGAATCAAAATGTATGACACCTTCAAAGGTAACCCCGATTTTCTATATGGACAATCTTGGCGGAAACGAATTTTTACCCACAGAGTATGTTGACATTACCGAAGAGATTGACCTGAAGCTTTCTATGCTGGAATGCCACGAAAGTCAGCTCAAATGGATGAGAGAGCACGACAACATTGACTTTGCGGATATGGTAAAGACCATCTCCAAATACCGCGGATATCAGTGCGGCGCTACATATGCGGAAGCCTTTGCACAGTGCATGGTATATCCCAAGCCCACAACAAAGAGGATGTTGCCGTAATGAAAACGGGACTTGTGCTTGAAGGAGGCTCCATGAGGGGTCTTTACACAGCCGGAATAATCGACACATTCATGGACGAGGATATAAAGATTGACGGTATAGTCGGTACTTCTGCCGGTGCCGTTTTCGGTGCAAACTATTTTTCAAAACAGCGCGGCAGGGTTTTGAGGTACAATGTCAGATACTGCAAAAACTTAAGATATATGAGCATACCCTCATTCCTGCTGACCGGAAACATAGTAAACCGCAACTTTGCCTTTTATGATGTTACTCTTAAATACGATATCTTCGACAATGAAACATTTATTAAAAACAACACCGGCTACCGTGCGGCGGTAACAAATATCGAAACCGGAAAGCCTGAGTATATAGAGATTACGGACGTTCTCGCTCAGCTTGAGGTGCTTCGTGCAACCTCGGCAATTCCTTTTGTTTCAAAGCCGGTGGAGATTGACGGCAAGCTGTATCTTGA
>JAZQSB010000005.1:0-3336 GCA_045629885.1 Eubacteriales bacterium
CCTGTCTTAATCTGACCTGCGTTGAGCGCAACAGCGATGTCAGCAATTGTTGTATCCTCTGTCTCACCGGAGCGGTGGGAAACAACAGCAGTGTAGCCTGCGCGGTTAGCCATCTGGATAGCATCAAGAGTTTCTGTGAGAGAACCGATCTGGTTAACCTTGATGAGGATGGAGTTACCTACGCCAAGGTCAATACCCTTGGAAAGGCGCTCAACGTTTGTAACAAAGAGGTCGTCGCCAACGAGCTGTACGCGGTCGCCAATAGCCTTTGTGAGCATGCCCCATGCTTCCCAGTCTTCCTCTGCAACACCGTCTTCGAGAGATATGATGGGGTACTTGCTTGTGAGGTTCTTCCAGTAGTTTACGAGCTGCTGCTTTGTCATCTTCTTCTTTGCCTTCGGGAGGAGGTATGTTCCGTCTTCCTGATACCACTCAGAAGATGCAGCATCGATAGCGATCATAAAGTCATCGCCCGGACGGAAGCCTGCGCGCTCAACAGCCTCAAGGATAACCTTGATAGCGTCTTCGTCCTTCTTAAGGTTCGGAGCAAAACCACCTTCGTCGCCTACAGCAGTTGTCATACCCATACCGTTAAGAACAGCCTTAAGATTGTGGAAAACTTCTGTGCACCAGCGAAGTGCTTCGGAGAAGCTCGGTGCGCCAACCGGCATAATCATGAATCCCTGAATGTCAACGTTGTTGGAAGCGTGTGCACCACCATTGAGGATGTTCATCATCGGAACCGGAAGGGTCTTTGCGTTAACACCACCGATATATGTGTAAAGCGGCATCTGAAGTGCTTCTGCAGCTGCCTTTGCAACAGCCATGGAAGTACCGAGGATAGCGTTTGCGCCAAACTTTGTCTTGTTCGGTGTGCCGTCAAGCTCGATCATTGTGCGGTCGATTTCAACCTGATCGAGAGCGTTCATACCGATGATTGCTTCTGCGATGTCGTTGTTTACAGCATCAACAGCCTTGTAAACACTCTTGCCCATGAACTTGGACTTGTCGCCGTCGCGAAGCTCGCAAGCTTCAAAGATACCAGTGGATGCGCCGGACGGAACAGCCGCACGACCCATGTATGTGTTGACACCGTCGTCAACATAAACATCAACCTCAACCGTCGGATTGCCGCGGGAGTCGATGACCTGACGTCCTACGACGTCAACGATTTCTGCAAATTTTTTCATTTTTGTTTTCTCCTTTTGGTAAATTTTGTATGTGAAAATTTATTCGACAATAAGTGATTCACCCGTCATTTCATCGGGCTTTGCAAGACCTAAAAGGTCGAGCATCGTAGGTGCGATATCGCAAAGCTTTCCGTCGCGGAGCGTTACGTTTGCACCCACCAGACAGAACGGAACTTCATTTGTGGTATGAGCGGTAAACGGTGAGCTTCCGTCATCCTCGAGCATTTTATCCGCGTTACCGTGGTCCGCGGTGAGGATGCTTACGCCGCCAATATCACGCATAGCCTCTACCACACGACCAACGCAGGAATCAACGGTTTCGACAGCCGTCTTCGCTGCATCAAAAACGCCTGTATGACCTACCATATCGCAGTTAGCGTAATTGAGTATGATAACATCGTATTTACCCGAAGCAATTGCCTCAAGAACCTTTTCGGTAACCTCGGGCGCGCTCATTTCCGGCTGAAGGTCATACGTTGCTACCTTCGGGGAGTTTACGAGGATTCTATCCTCACCCTCATACATCTTCTCAACTCCGCCGTTGAAGAAGAATGTAACGTGAGCATACTTTTCCGTCTCCGCAATACGGAGCTGATTGAGTCCGAGTGAGCTTATATATTCACCGAATGTGTTGTCAAGGCTCTCAGGAGCAAATGCAACACGCACATTAGGCATATTGGCATCATACTGTGTCATGCAAACGTAGAAAACCTTGCAATATCCTTCGCCGCGGTTAAAACCGTCAAACGCGTCATCCACGAAGGTCCGTGTGATTTCACGCGCACGGTCAGGGCGGAAGTTGAAGAATATAATAGAGTCATTTTCACGAAGACCCGGATATCCTGCGCATACTGTCGGCTCAACGAACTCATCCGTCTTGCCATCCTCGTATGACTTTTTGACTGCTTCTGCCGCATTATCGGTGCTCTCGCCCTCGGCGAAAACAATTGCGCGGTAAGCTTTTTCAACTCTGTCCCAACGGTTGTCGCGGTCCATGGCAAAGTATCTTCCCATAAGAGTTGATACTTCTCCTATGCCGATTTCAGCACACTTTTCCATCGCCTCACGAACAAAGCCCTCGCCCGATGTGGGAGAAACATCACGTCCGTCAAGGAAGCAGTGGAGATATACTTTTTCAACGCCGAGCTTTTTTGCAAGACGCAAAAGCCCCCAGACGTGAGTGTTATGGCTGTGAACGCCGCCGTCGGACATAAGTCCCATAAGATGAAGCGCGGTGCCGTGATGGATGCAGTTTTCACACGCGGCAACAAGCTCACGGTTTTCAAAGAAGCTTCCGTCATCAATCGCGCAGGAGATTCTCGGAAGGTCCTGGAACACAACACGACCTGCACCGATGTTTGTGTGTCCTACCTCGGAATTTCCCATCTGCCCATCGGGAAGACCAACCGCAAGACCGGATGCGCGGAGTGCGCTTTTCGGATTCTCGGCAAAAATTTTGTCGAGATTGGGAGTGGCGGCACGGCTTATAGCGTTGCCTTCCCCTTCCGGAGCATTGCCAAAGCCATCCATTATAATAAGAGTAATAGGTGTTTTACTTCTGTTCATACATTTATTGATTTGCCGCGTTGATTACAGCGACAAAATCCTCCGTCTTAAGAGATGCGCCGCCGATGAGACCGCCGTCAACGTCAGGCATAGAGAGAAGCTCTGCCGCGTTCTTCGGATTCATCGAGCCGCCATACTGAATAGTAACCGAACGTGCAACTCTTGCACCGTACTTTGCACGGATAACCGAGCGGATAAGGCTGCAGACCTCATTTGCCTGCTCGCTCGTTGCAGTTTTGCCGGTACCGATAGCCCAAATAGGCTCGTATGCAAATATAATTTTTCTTACCTTATCAGCAGGAATATCTGCAAGCGCAATTTTTACCTGCATTGCGATATGCTCTTCTGTAACGTCATATTCACGTTGCTCAAGTGTTTCGCCAACACATACTATCGGGCGGATGCCTGTTTCAAGAGCTTTCTTGACCTTGAGGTTCACGGTCTTGTCTGTCTCTCCGTAATACTCGCGACGCTCACTGTGACCAATAACAGCATACTTTACGCCGAGCTCACGGAGCATCTCTGCAGATACTTCGCCTGTGAATGCACCCTTTTCTTCATAGTGCATATTCTGTGCTGC
>JAZQSB010000006.1:0-2779 GCA_045629885.1 Eubacteriales bacterium
TACCTGTTTCATCTGTTGCACTGATATAGTTTTGAACATTCTTAAACGAACCGCCAAACCCTGAATCTGTATGTCTCAAAAGAATTTTATGAAGCTGCAAAATATAATTCGGGGTAAGTGGAATATATTCAAAATTCTCATGAACTACATTAAGTGCATCTCGATATCCGGCAATTTCTTTTTCATCACGGTTGCGAGGTGCAGTTTTTTCATTCATCAACTGACGTAAACGAGTTTCAGTAGTACGGATACCCTCTATAGAGTTAGAAGCTTCTGTACTTTGAACTTTTGCTATTTCTACTAATTTGTTAAGCTCTAATGGCTTATGCTGAATATATGAAGTTTGCTTACCTTTATATTCGTGAATAAGAGACAGGTAATTAATAACTTCATTATCCCATTTCTTATTGATAAGTTCCGTATAGTCAAAGAAACGCATCTCGTAACCTCCTTTGATTTTCTCGTCAATTATACTATATTTGACGAGAAAAGTCAATATGGTGATGTGAAAAATTGTATGTATAAAGCACCAACAAGGAAACAACGCCCTATGGGCGTTGTTTCCTTGTTGGTGCGTCCGACAGGAGTCGAACCTGCGGCCTTCAGAGTCGGAGTCTGACGCTCTATCCAACTGAGCTACGGGCGCACGTTATCGCTTTTAACAGTATACCAAATTTTGCGCTTTTTGTAAAGGTTAAATTTTCGTATAAATCCCGTTTTATGTGACAAAATAACTGTCGCAGAGGTGAATAATAATGAATATGTCAAAAAAAGAATATGCGGAATACGTCAAAAATCTTGAGCCGAAATCTCCGCATCTGAAAAACTTTATAAAAGCATTTCTCATAGGCGGAGCAATATGTATTCTGGGACAAATACTTTTAAATATGTATATGTCATTCGGACTTGACCGTGATAATGCATCTGCGGCGGTTTCGATAACGCTTATCGGGCTTTCTGCACTTCTAACAGGCTTTGGCTTGTATGATAAAATTGCAAAGCACGCGGGTGCAGGCACGCTTGTCCCGATAACCGGTTTTGCAAACTCAATCGTCTGCGAAGCGCTTGAATTTAAAAGCGAGGGCTACATTCTCGGTATGTGTGCAAATATGTTCAAGCTTGCAGGTCCCGTCCTCGTTATGGGTATATCGGCAAGCGTTTTCTACGGAATAATTCTCTTGTTCTTATAGGTGATTGCAATGAAAGGAAAGGAAACTGTATTTTTTAAGAATGCACCAAAAATCCTGGGTACGGGATGCATTGTAGGGAAAAATGAAAGTGACGGTCCGCTCGCGGAATACTTTGACGAACGCATCACTGACGGACGTTACGGTCAAAAAACATGGGAGCAGGCAGAAAGCAAGTTCCATAATACAGCACTTGATTACGCTTTACAAAAAGCCGGAATTACCACAAACGAATTAGGATGCATTTTGGGCGGCGACCTGCTCAACCAGTGTGTTGCAACAAGCTTTGCCTGGCGGGATGCCGGCATACCTTTTATCGGACTTTACGGTGCATGCTCTACATTCGTTGAGGGGCTTGCTCTTGCCGGACAGTTTGTAAGTTCCGATAGCTTTCCTACTGCAGCGGTCAGTGTTTCCTCTCATTTCTGCACCGCAGAGAGACAATACCGCAACCCGCTCGCATACGGCGGTCAGCGCCCTCCGACGGCACAGCGCACCGTGACAGGTGCCGGATGTGCAATTGTAGGAAAAAGCGAAAAAAACTTACCTAAGATAAAATGTGCAACCTTCGGTTGCGTTACAGACTCAGGCATATCAGACGCAAACAATATGGGCGCGGCTATGGCCCCTGCTGCATACGAAACTCTTTCGTCGCATTTCAAAAACACAGACACCTCACCATCGGATTACGACCTTATTGCAACGGGAGATCTGGGTGAGGTGGGAAGAAAAATACTCATTGACCTTTTCTCCCGTGACGGCGTCACTGTTGGTGATCAATATATAGACTGTGGATGTGAGATGTTCGATATCAAGCGACAGGATATGCATTCCGGTGCGTCCGGATGTGCCTGCGCAGCAACTGTTTTTTCAGGATATATTATGCACGGACTTTTAAAAAAACGTTGGAAAAAGGTTCTGCTTGCCGGCACGGGGTCTCTTCAATCGCCGCTTACTGTTCAGCAAAAGGAAACAATTCCAGGCGTTTGCCACGCCGTTGTGATAGAGGTGTAAACATTATGGAATTTTTGCGCGCATTCTTAGTCGGCGGTCTTTTCTGCGGAATAGGGCAGGTTTTGATTGACCGCACAAAGCTTACTCCTGCCCGTATTCTCACCGGCTACGTTGTTGCAGGCGTTATTCTGTCCGCTATAGGTCTGTACGGTCCGATTGCGGATTTTGCAGGTGCAGGTGCGAGTGTTCCTCTCACCGGCTTCGGGCATCTTCTTGCTAAGGGCGTGAAGAAAGCCGTTGGTGCGGAAGGATTTATCGGCGCTTTCAAGGGCGGCATTACGGCATCTGCGGCGGGAATAACAGCATCCGTTCTCTTCGGTCTTCTTGTTTCCGTAATATTTAAAACACATGAAAAGTAAACGCCTTTATAACGTTGAAGAACGCACGGCTTTTGCCGTGCGTTCTTCTTTGAGGAAACACTATCTAACACGAGAGTAAGCTGCTTAAAATGATCTGTTGCAACCCAAGCTACGAACAAGCTAATTTAAATTAACATTTCAATGTAATTTTACATTCATTTTGTCTTTTGGTCAATTGTTTTTTATAAATAATTCTCTTTTTCTATAAAATACCTTTTA
>JAZQSB010000007.1:0-1776 GCA_045629885.1 Eubacteriales bacterium
GTATGAAAAAGAGGCTGTGAGTGTGCAAATCAAATAATAAAGATAAACGTAAGGCAGGCAAGAATGAGCGTAACGCACGAGCTTATAAGTGCTGTCAGTAAAAGTGTCTTCGGTGATTTTTTCATCGGTGTGCAGTGCGTGCGAACATAATCGTCTGCTATGGCACATGCCTCGGAGAGTATTCCGTCTGCATCGACGGATGAGGAATCCGCGGCGTTGTCACCAAGAATAAATATCGCCTGTTCAAATATTCCCGAAACCGGAGTTTTAACCACAATTACCTGTTTTGAAATTCCTTTAACCATAAAGCATCACCTCGTCTTATACGGTTATTTTAACCAAAAAAGGAATGGTTTATTCTTCTGCTTCAATCTTAACTACGGCAACGGTCATATCATCATTTTTTCCGTATACGGCAAAGGAGTACGCCAGTATCGCATCGGCAAGAGCTTTCGGGGAAGCTTCGTCTGTTTTTGACAGAAATTCAAGAAGCTTATTATCATCGCTGTCATCAGAAATTCCGTCGCTTGCCATTATCACAAAATCGCCTTCGTACAGAGTTATGCAGGTCCGGTCAGGCGCAGCACCGTCTCCAATGCTCATTCCGGCGGGAAGGGAGGACGCTGTTATGCGCCGCATCTGCCGCCCGCGTTTTATATATGTAGGCGCACCGCCGAACTTATAAAATTCGCACGAGCCGGTGAACATATCGGCATACATAAGATCAAGCGTTGCAAATGCGCCGGTGTATTCCGCTTTAAGCGTCAGTGCCGCCTGAAGTGTTGCAAGCGCATCTGCGGGTGCTATACCGGACTTGAGAAGTCCTTCCAGAAGCTTCACGCTCTGTGCACTTTCATGTGCCGCGAGCTTTCCACTACCCATTCCATCGGACAGAAGAAGTGCAAGATGTGCGTTTGTAGGACGGAAAAAGCTGCCTGAATCACCGCTTACTTCTGCGCCATTTCTGCGCTTGACCGCCGCACCGAAAACTCCGCGGAGCCGCGGCTTTTCACGGATTACCATATCATCAAGCGCATCGCCGCGCGTGTATTGCGGCGGGGAAACCTCCACTCCGCAGAGCTTTTTTATCTCCGCAGAGAATTTGTCGAATTCGTTTGCAATGCGCGAAAGGTCCTTGCCGCACAGGTGGATGTTTATATGATTTAAGTTGTCGCGGTACACTGCTGTGTCGCACAGTATTCCGTAAGAGGTAAGCAAATCCGAAAGCGCAAGCTCTGCTTCCTCGTCAAAGCGTGCATTGTCGGAAATATCTGAAGACAGGCAGGAGAAGACCTGCGATGCATCGGCGTATTGCCGGGTAAGCAGTGTATGGCTTTCACGAAGCCGCCCTTCAAACTGTTTTCTGTATCGCATCGAGAATATCTCGCGGTTTACAGTGTTGACAAAATTTTCAATATGAATACACCGCGAGGAAAAGTGAATGGGAAAATCCTTTGCAGAGAGCGTTCCGTTTTCGCGGATTGCATGGGATGCGTTATTTATCGCATCACGCGTCGCCTCAAAGTCGCGCTCCCAGCAGATTTTTGCAAGTGTGCACTTTTTGCATACTTCACGGGATGTCTTTTCAAAAAGGCTCTTTTCGTTCTGCGGTGAGTTTGAAGCACGTCCGCGTGCATCACCGAGCAGATGCGCCAGATTGCGGAAGGACTCTGCGGCAAGCTTTAACCGCTCTGAGGTGTATGCGCGTATGTGAACATCGCGCCGTGATGCTTGCTTCACAAAAAAACGGCGTGAGTAGCGGGCAAAGACGCTTTG
>JAZQSB010000008.1:0-3993 GCA_045629885.1 Eubacteriales bacterium
AGTAAGGATTTCAATAAAATGGTGTTATATCATGAGCCAGAGGATAGTGAACCAAAACAATATATCGGAAATATTGAACAAGGTAAAGAACAGGAAACTATACAATACTTTGAGGAATATATAAAATATGCAATGGGCAAAGTAATGAACTTTGCCCATTTTTCTTTATGCAAAAATCAATTTCTGTGCGAAATCTCAACAAAAAAATTCTTCCACAGAAAATTAAGTTATAGGTTACGTCCCAAATACTTGACATTTGCGCGTAAATACGATAAAATTTTATGATACGGAAATATTGTTTAAAATGAAAAATCAGATATATAAAGGCAGTGATTACAATGGAAAAAATTACAGCGCCGCGTGGTACGAAGGACGTGCTTCCCGAGGAAAGCCGCGTATGGCAGATATTGGAGGAAAAGCTTCGAAGCCTTGCTCACCGCTTCGGTTTCCGCGAGATTCGTTTCCCCACCTTTGAAGACGTTGCGCTTTTTGACCGCGGCGTAGGTGACACAACGGATGTTGTGCAGAAGGAAATGTACGACTTTTACGATAAAGGCGATCGCCACATAGCTCTCCGTCCGGAGGGCACGGCAAGCGTTGTACGCTCGTTTATCGAGCATTCCCTCCACGCAAAGGGACTTCCGCTGAAGGTATATTACATCGCACCCAACTTCCGCTACGAAAAGCCGCAGGCGGGAAGACTGCGCGAACATCACCAGTTTGGTGTAGAGTGCTTCGGTGCGTATGATGCATCAGCTGATGCCGAGGTTATCTCTCTCGGTGCAACGCTTCTGCGTGAGCTTGGCATTGCAAATACTACGCTTCACTTAAATTCCTGCGGATGCAAGGAATGCCGCAAGGAATATCATGCCGCACTTAAAAACTATTTTGAAACAAGAAAGGGCGAGCTTTGCGATACCTGCAACGACCGCCTTGACCGCAATCCGATGCGTATTCTTGACTGTAAGAGCGATATATGCAAGTCCATTGCAAAGGACGCGCCGAAGATTACGGATTATCTCTGTGATGAGTGCCGCGCGCATTTTGATAAGCTCCGTGCGTATCTTGATGCAACGGGAATTGAATACGAGCTTGACCCAATGCTGGTTCGCGGTCTTGACTATTACACAAACACTGTTTTTGAGTTCGTTTCGGGAAGCCTGGGCGCACAGTCTACGGTACTTGGCGGCGGCAGATATAATGGTCTTGTCGGCACTCTCGGCGGACCGGAAACCGCAGGTCTTGGCTTTGGCTGTGGAATAGAGCGCCTGCTTCTTACTCTGGAGGCAGAGGGTAAGCTTTCCTCTGAACGCCTTGTTCCGGATGTGTTTATTGCTTATGCAGAGGAACGCGCAGAAGGCGTTTCCCATTCGCTTGTATATGAGCTTCGCTCGCTTGGCGTATCGGCAGAGCGTGACACAACCGGTCGTTCGCTTAAGGCACAGATGAAATATGCAGGAAAGATTGGTGCGCGTTATAGCGCTGTTATCGGCGGCAGTGAGATTGACGATGGCAAAATCACCCTTAAAAACATGGACAGCGGTGAGCAGGTGGAGTGTGCACTCACGGCAGATGCGATAAAAGCTTCAATTGGAGGTTAGAATAAAATGGAAAATATTACAGGAATGAAAAGAACAAAATACTGCGGGGATTTCCGCGCCGAGCATATAGGAGAGAGCGCAATCGTTTGCGGATGGGTTCAGCGCATGAGAAACCTCGGAGGTCTTATCTTTATTGACCTTCGCGACAGAAGCGGAATTGTCCAGTGCACATTTGACGAGGCAGAAAATGCCGAGCTTTTCAAAAAGGCATTTACGGTAAGGAGTGAGTTCGTTCTTACAATCCGCGGCACGGTAAGAAGCCGCGGCGAAGGCGCTATTACCGACCGTATCCCTACCGGTGCGGTTGAGATTCTTGCCGAGGATATGCGTATTCTTTCAAAAGCTCAGACACCGCCGTTTGAGATTGTTGAAAACAGCGATGTAAACGACGTTCTCCGTCTTAAGTATCGTTATCTTGACCTTCGCCGCCCCGATATGCAGAAGTATATCGCGCTACGTCACCGCATAACAAAGATTGCCCGTGACTACTACGACGAAAACGGTTTCTTTGAAATTGAAACTCCCATTCTTACAAAATCCACACCGGAAGGCGCACGTGACTATCTTGTTCCCAGCCGTGTTCATCCGGGGAAGTTTTATGCACTTCCGCAATCTCCGCAGCAGTACAAGCAGCTTCTGATGCTTGCAGGCTTTGATCGCTATATGCAGATTGCACGTTGCTTCCGCGATGAGGATTTGCGCGCAGACCGCCAGCCGGAGTTTACGCAGATTGACCTTGAAATGAGCTTTGCCGATGTGGATGACGTCATTTCGGTAAACGAAGGTCTTATCGCGCGCCTCTGGAAAGAAATTCTTGGCAAGGAGATTACCCTTCCGCTTCCGCGTATGTCATACAAGGAAGCTATGGAGCGTTTCGGATCGGACAAGCCTGACACACGTTTCGGCTTTGAACTTTGTGATATTTCCGACATTGCGGCAAAGTGTGAGTTTAAAGTGTTCAACGGTGCAATTCAGGCAGGCGGCAGTGTTCGCATGATAAAGGTTGACGGCGGTGCAAAGTTTGCACGCAAGGAAATCGACGGTCTTGCAGAGTGGGTTAAGACTTACCGTGCAAAGGGTCTTGCATGGCTTAAACTGGCAGAAGACGGCACAATGTCAAGCTCGTTTGCAAAGTTCCTTACTGAAGATGAGGTAAAGGCGATAATCGATCGTGCAGAGGCGAAGAACGGCGATGTTATCTTTGTTGTTGCAGACGGAAACAACGAGGTTGTTTACGCTTCTCTCGGGGCACTGCGCTGCGAATGTGCAAAGCGTCTTGACGTTATCGACCCCGATCGCTACGATATCTTCTGGATTGTAGAATTCCCGTTGTTTGAGTATGACGAGGAAGAAGACCGCTATGTTGCAAAGCACCACCCGTTCACTGCTCCAATGGACGAGGATGTTGACACAATGATGTCTGACCCCGCATCTGCCCGCGCAAAGGCGTATGATATTGTTATCAACGGCTATGAAGCAGGCGGCGGCTCAATCCGTATTCCTTCCTCCGATCTTCAGGAAAAGATGTTTGAGGCGCTCGGCTTTACCAAGGAAGCCGCAAATGACCGTTTCGGCCATATGATTGAGGCGTTCTCTTACGGCGCACCTCCGCACGGCGGGCTTGCGTTCGGTCTTGACCGTCTTGTAATGCTTCTTTCCGGTACGGATAACATCCGCGACGTTATAGCGTTCCCGAAGGTTCAGAACGCATCCGAGATTATGATGCAGTCTCCTGACTTTGTTGAGAACGTCCAGCTTACCGATTTGCACATTGCAGTGACGGAAGAAAAAGAATAATTCACAATTCCTTAACCAAAAATCCGCGTATTTCTGTTATTTTATTATTATGTATGATGTACGCCCGCGTCCTTCGGGCGCGGGCGTAAACTTTAATTTACCGGGAGTTTGAGAGAGTATGATTAAAATTACAAACCTTACCAAACGGTATGGACCGAAAGAAGCGGTTCGCGGAATATCGTTTGAGGTTCAGAAAGGTGAAATCGTCGGGTTTCTCGGTCCTAACGGCGCGGGAAAATCCACAACGATGAATGTCCTTACGGGATATCTTTCCGCAAGCGGAGGAAGTGCGTCCATCGCAGGCTTTGACGTGCTTGACGATGCGCTTGAGGCACGCCGCCATATCGGCTATCTTCCAGAACAGCCACCGCTTTACTTTGATATGACGGTTGACGAATATCTCAATTTTGTGTATGAGCTTAAATCTGCAAAGCCGCCGAGAAAGCGCCATCTTGACCATATCTGTGAGCTTGTGGGGCTGTCTCACGTGCGCCGCAGACTTATCAAAAACCTTTCAAAGGGATATAAGCAGCGCGTGGGTATTGCGCAGGCTCTTGTCGGAGACCCCGATGTTCTTATTCTCGACGAACCGACC
>JAZQSB010000009.1:0-5546 GCA_045629885.1 Eubacteriales bacterium
AAAATTGCAGTGATGATTGTGTATAAAATGTTACTGTGCTTTTGCTTTTTTCGTTCGTAAGTTATTGCCATTTTATCTGCATCTTCTTTCTTGTCATTGATTATATCTCGCTAAAATGTTTTGTGAAATATTTCCCCGCAATATATACCTATGGCATTCTATAATATATGTTATTTGATTATATCATATAATTCATACAAAATCAACATTTCAAGGCACTTATATTTGAAATTTTTGTGTTTTTCGGTTATAATAGACATAGTTCGACATAAGGGATGATGTGGGTAATGAAAAAATACATTTTATACAATCCGCATGCCGGCCATGAACATGGTGCGGAAAACGCAGAAAAACTCTATGCGCTGTATATCGGTCATGAGCTTGTTCACCGCGACCTGACGCAGATTTCTGACTGGGACGGTTTTTTCGCAGCTCTTGATTCTGAGGACGAGGTAATTATCTGCGGCGGTGACGGAACGCTGAGCCGGTTTGTCAACTCAATCGATGGGATTGACGTAAGAAACAATATCCTCTATTACGCCATAGGAAGCGGAAACGACTTTCTGCACGACCTTGATAAACCCAACGGCTCTGAGCCTTTTTGCATCAACGACTACATCCGCGACCTCCCGTATATATATCTGGACGGTGAGCGCCGCAGATTTATCAACGGCATTGGTTATGGACTTGACGGTTTTGTGTGCGAGCTTGGAAACCAACGCAGAAAGAAAACCGGCAAGAAGATAAACTATACCGCTCTTGCCGTTGAGGCAATCCTTTTTAAATTCAAGCCCATGAACGCAACCGTTGTTCTCGACGGGATTGAGCATCGCTTCCAGCGCGTGTGGCTCACTCCGACAATGAAGGGAAGGTGCTTTGGTGGCGGAATGATGATTGCACCCACGCGCCGACGCGAAGATGAAGAGCTTTCCGTTCTTGTTGCCCACGGATGTGGCAAGCTCCGCCTTCTTACAATCCTCCCGACCATTTTCAAAGGTGAGCATATAAAGTTTAAAAAATACATAAAGCAATATACCGCAAAGGAAGTAACTATTATCTACGACAAGCCTTGTGCGATGCAGATAGACGGCGAAACCGTCACCGGAGTAAGGGAATATTCCGCAAGCACTTCTTCCGCAGTAACAGTATAATAGTAAAAGCCGCCCGATGGGCGGCTTTTAAGTTTCTTAACCTTCATTTTCTGCAAGCTTTATTTTTCTTGTCACGAAAATCATTATCAACTCGGACAGCATCATTGTACGCCGCGCATCCTGCCTTTTTTCGTCCTGCATTAAACTTTCCCTTTTCTTTTTCGTGTACTGACTTTATTGTACCCCTTTTTCTGTTTTCAGTCAATAAAAAGGTTTTCGTTTCATTCACAACAATGCCGGAAAGCGAGATTACGGCGATGAGGTTCGGCACCATCATTATTCCGTTAAACATATCCGCAAGCTCCCACACCGTATCAACCTGCATAACCGCACCGAGTAAAACCGCCGCCGCAAAAAAGAGTCTATATACTTTTGTGATACTGTGCCTGTTTCCGCAAAGATAACCGATGCAGCTCTCACCGTAATATGACCACCCGAGAATGGTTGAAAGCGCAAACATAACCGTTGCAACAGCGACAAACACACCACCAAAACCTCCGAAGTATTTTTCAAACGCAAACGTTACCATTCCTGCGCCCGAAACGTCTTGGACATGCGCACCCGAGCCAATGATAACCACCGCCGTTACAGTACACACAACAACCGTATCTATAAAAACTTCAAATATCCCCCAACATCCCTGCAATACCGGGCTTTTTACATCTGCCACGGCGTGTACTATGGGAGACGTACCAAGCCCCGCCTCGTTGGAAAAAACTCCGCGTGCAATTCCGTAACGCACAGCACTGCGCACCACGCTTCCTGCCGCACCTGCATATATTGCGTGCGGTGCAAGTGCCGAGGTTATTATCTCGCAAAAAGCTCCGTATGTATCCTGCGGCGAAATGCACGCAATTGCAATGCCTCCAAGGATATACATTCCTGCCATAAGCGGCACAAGCATTGATGTCAACGATGATATTCTCGCAATCCCGCCGTTTACCGCCAGCAAAGCAATTATTGCAAGAAGCATTCCGCAAGCGGACTTTGGTATATGTGCATACGGCTGGATCACCGCCGCGATCGAACTTGACTGATTCATTGCCCCCATACCGAGACACGCAAACGCACCCGAAAAAGAGAACACAACGGCAAGCCATTTATACCCCTTTCCAAGCCCCTCTTCAATGTAATACATAGGTCCGCCCAAGTATCCATCACTTTCTTTGCGGCGGAATTTTACGGCAAGAAGAATCTCCGCATATTTGACCGCCATTCCCAGAAATGCCGACACCCACATCCAGAAAACAGCTCCCGCCCCTCCTGCGGCAATTGCAGTTGCAACGCCAACAATATTACCTGTTCCTATAGACGATGCAAGTGCAGAGCTGACGGCGCGATACGGCGAAATCCCTCTCCCTCGCATGCTTTTTTTGCTGAGTAGTGTCCCAAATGTTTCTTTTATCCATACCTGCGCGCGGATAAACTGAAACCCGCGCAAGGAAAGCGTGAGATATACTCCGCACCACATAAGCAAAATAAGCATCGGCACGCCCCACAGCGTGCTGTTTACCGCCTGTATTATCTGTGAAACTGTTTTCATACTCTCACTCCCATTCTATGTGAGAATATGAAAAACGACTGTAAAGTATTACAGCCCGAACTTCAAAAAATTTGTATATTGCAAAATATGCGCTGAAACTGTATAATATAAGGTGTAAAGGAGTGACTTGTATTGAAAAAGACAGTGTCTTTAATCCTTATAGTATGTATATTCACTTTGCTGTTTGCGTTGCCGGCAGGTGCCGACGGCGAGGTTTTTGTCGCCGCGGGAAACACGGTGCTTCCGCTTACCGATGCCATGCCGATACGCTCCAGTGGGGTATGGTATATAGATTATCAATGCTTTACAAAGGGAAGCCTCAGCGTCAACAGTTCTTATAATGCCGCAGAACGAATGCTCGTTTTGTACACATGGGACACAACGCTTATATTTGACCTTAACAAAACCGTTGCGTATACCGCCACAGAAAAAATCCCGTATAAGGCAGTTTCTTTTGCCGCATCCGGCACGGTCTATGTTCCCGTCCAGTTCACGGCGCAGATGCTCGGTTTTGAATACTCTTATCTTTCCGAGCTTCCGATGATACGCATAAAGCGTTCAAGTGATATACCGAACAATATGTTTACATATATCGCCCAGAATGAAATCCCCGACCTTCTTGCCGCATACAAGGCAAGCAAAGAACAGCAGAGTGCAGGAAGCGTTGCGCCACCGCAGCAGTCACAACCGGAGGATGATAATCCAGAAGACGGAACCACGAGAAAAAACATAAGGCTTTCTTTTAATATTACTGACGGCAAAAAGTTAAAAGGCATACTTGATGCGCTTTCACGCTACGGTTACCGTGCCACCTTCTTTATTCAGGGCAGTGCAATTCCAGAATGTGATAACGAGCTTCGCCGCGCTGTCTGCGCAGGTCATGCCATAGGTACGCTTTCCCAAAACGGAGATTCAGATTTCTCTGCCGGTGGAGATACGATGGCAACATCGCTTGACCTTGCCAACGAAAATCTTTTTGAGGCAGTAAAAGCAAAAACACGTCTTCTGCGTGTTCCCGCCGGCAGTAAGTCTCTTTCCAAAGACACAGTTGACCACATAATATCACTCGGGTACCGAATCTGGGACGGACATATATTTCCCCAAGGTAATACCTCATCACGCGTGTACAGCTCTGCAATTTCACGCCTTGAAGCAACAACTTTGACAGTTCCAGTTCTCACTCTTTCCGATTCGGACATCCATACCGGTGCGCTGACGCGCCTTCTGCGCTATCTTAACACCAACAATTACCGCACTTATACCATAACCTTCCTCGATTCTCCCGTAAACGACATTTCGGAAAAAAGGTAAGCGATAAAAAAACAGCACCCGCACGGTAGGAATACATCCGGTTGTGCGGGTGCTTATTATTTCCTCTACAATCTTTTCCGAGAGAATTAAATATCCTCTCTTATGTACTCAGGCGGCGTGAGAAGAAGTTCGGGGTTTTTTACATAATGTTTAAATATCTTTATCGCTGATGCAAAGTAATATCCGTCGCATATTCTTTCATCAAGAACAAAACGTATGTTCATAACGTGCTTGTGTTCCGGCTCTCCATCGCGGTTTATTGTGTTTATAACTTCCTTTTTACCTATTGCCATAAACACAGACGTAGTTCCGAATTCATAAAGGTGATGGTAAACGGGATTTAACCCGATTGAACCGACATTGGTAACAAACGCAGATGAGTGAAACGGACTTACCTTGTTGATAATCTTCGGCATAAGACCGAGATTGTCAAGCGAACGCAGCGTCCACACAATGAATTTTATAAGGAATCCCGGGAGATGGTTGAAAAGCTTGACTATCATATCAGTTCCATTTCCTTCCGCAACTGCGGATTCTTCCTCTGCTCTGACCTCTGCCAATGCAATATTGAACTTTTCAACAACATCACGCAGTGTGTCTGTCGGTTCGAAATCCGGATTGAGGTTTCCTTCCTCACCGTCTTCGTGCATTGATTTCTTAACCGTAAGAGAAACGCGGAGATAATTGCGTGCATAAATCTTTCTTCCGCTTACAAACCGGTTGATGCGCGGGCGCTGAGAAATTGTGCGCACAAGTGCCGCAACGAGAAAATGATACATCGAAAGTCCCGGAATATCTTTTCTGTTGTCTACGATAAACCTACGAAGCCCCGTAATGTCAATCTGCTCTTCAAAAAAAATTTGGCTGTCAAGGCGCGTGCGCATAATGTGCGGAATGAGCGTGAAAATCGGGTCAAGGTTCCTCACCCGATAACCGTCGTATCGGTCGCCCAAGCGACGCTTTCTCTTATTATACTCTCCCATATCTTTTCCCCTTAATTTGCTATTTCACCCGGCACATCCCCATATGCCACTTTCATAGTATATCACAAATTTTAACTTTTTTCAACTAAAACTGCCTTTTTTCTCGGAGATGCGCTTTTAACCTTCTTTTTTCTGTGCTTTTTGCGCGCATCTTCCTTCTTCGCACGCTTTGAATAAAACAGTGCTGCGCCCCCTCCGGCCTCATATACAATCTTTGAAACATTGTTTATTCCATTGGTCTTTGTAACGGTCATACGCGCAATATATTCGCCGTGTTCCGGACATGAGGCAAGCGTGATATAGCTGTCATTTTTTTCGCTGACCCACTTTTTCACGTCGGCGCATGTGTTTCCGCATTCAGGACACTTTACCGCAACAGCCTCCTTGTCACGGAAAATTTCGCGGCGCAGCTTATACCCAGAATAAATTTCTGCAAGAAGCGGACGGCTTTCATCAAGAACCGCGCGCTGGCGCTCCGCCTGAAGAAGATCTGCTATCCCCTGTATAATATCAAGACGCGCCGCAACAAGTGCAGTGTAATAAGCGTCATTGAGAGCA
>JAZQSB010000010.1:0-4999 GCA_045629885.1 Eubacteriales bacterium
AAGGTTGCGGCAAACCTCGCTTATAAGGCAGGTCTCCCACAGGCAGATCCGGTTCTTCTCGAACCGATCGGAAGCCTTAAGGTTTATATTCCGGATAGTTACATGGGCGACGTTATCGGTGACCTTAACAAGCGCCGCGGCAGAGTGCTCGGTATGAATCCGGCAGAAGGTGGAAACTCTGTTGTTGAGGCTGAGGTTCCGATGGCTGAAATGAACACATACACAATCGACCTTCGCTCCATGACTCAGGGAAGAGGCTCGTTTGAGTTCAACTTTGAAAGATATGAAGACGCTCCGTTCAATATCCAGCAGAAGATTATTGAAGAGCGCAAAGCATATATGGAAGAGGATTAACAAAAACCAAAAGGGATGCATAATTTGCATCCCTTTTCTGTTGCTTTTTCTTCTGCGGTATGGTAAAATATAACGGTAAAATTTAATATATTCACACAGAGTGTCGCGTTCGCTGTAAAAGATTCATAATCAAGGCGTGCGCGATGAAAAGGAAACACGGTCAGAATCCGTGACGATACCAGTCGCTGTGTGCACCAAAGAACGTTTATCCGTCGGTGAAAGCCGGTCATTGGGAAACTGAGAAGGCAGGATGAACGGGCGTGTTTTTATGTGGTGCGAGTCAAAAGACCTGCTCTGATGCCTTTCCGTACTTGCTTTTTGCATAGGAAGGGTAGTTTTGTCCGGCGATGTGTTTTTTCGTGCGGGCAGAATGTGTGATGCGGGAAAACTGCCGCAGTAGTCTTTGTATTTTCAAAGATTACTGCTTCTTTGTTTTTCCGGCTTTGAGGAGGTGGCTGCCTATGTCCCGGTATTGGCATAGAAATTATTATATTAAATTTTAACTGAAAGAGGAAAAGAAAATGAAAAGCAAAAGAATTTTAAGCCTTGTATTATCCCTTGCGATAATGCTGGGCGCAGTCGCCACACCCGCATTGGCGGAAAATGAAGAACAAGTAACCGTGAACATTACAGCACAGGCTGACGGCTCATTCTTGTGTGCTCCTCTGCTTGGTATACAAGTAAGTGCTGATGAGGCTGAAAATTACGGTTATGAAGACGGTGTAGACGGAGTTTCGGCGCTTGACGCGTTGGTTAAGCTTCATGCGATAAAATATGGTGAAAGCTTTACAAGTGAAAGTGCCCAAAACTATCTGATAATTGGAGATTACGGAAGTCCGTCTCTTGCTTTCGGATATGCCGGAAGATACAGCGGTTTTGCTTTTAATGGGGCATATCCCAACGATGGTACAGAAAGTGCATTGGGCGGTTATAACGGTACAGTCGAAACCACTCAGCAAATAAAAGACGGAGATACGGTTGAGTTTTTTTATATATGCAGATAATTGGTCCGACGAGCTTGCGTGGTTTGAATATAACCACAGCGATGTAAATGAAATTACAGCTCTGCCGGAAAGTGAATTGAACCTTAACCTGAAATCTGTATCTTACGGAAGCGCGGGATACCTGTATAAAGATGCCGCGTCTCTGCATATGGCGGGTTTAGCTGTTGAAGGAGCGCAGCTTGCGTTTGTTGATGCTTCAAGTGGGAGTATTCAGAGTATTGAAGGTGCGGTAACCAATACAAGCGGCAATGTCACGCTTACTGCCCCTGTTGAGAGTGGGGTATATTATCTCACGGCATATATTCCGGAAGGTACAATAGATAAGCATCTTATAATGTCACTTACAAAGCTTATTGTAGATGAAAATGCACCGCACGTGGATCCGTGTGCGCTCAAAACGCTCAGCGTAGCAAGTATGGACAGCAACCCTGATGCACTTGAAATGATACCAGCGTTTGATAAAAACGTATATGAATATAGTGTTTCTGCTATAAATTACCACAGCGAAGATAACGCAGTATGGAAGAGTTTATTTGTAAAGGCTGCGGCAGAATCGGAAACAGCTGTAATATTTGCGGAGTGCAATGGTATATCAAAGCAGATTACGGGTGCATTAAATTGGACGGGTCTTATGGAGTTTTCAACCGGCGTGTTACAGGGCGGAAAAAACAACATACTTACAATTACCGTTGCTGAATCTGACCAAGAAAATGCAAAGGCAAAGACTTACACAGTAACTATCCCGATGAAGCCGAATGTGAATACCGCACCGGTTTCTGTTAAGGACTCTGATGAAACGACAGTTGCTGTCGGTAACTGGATCTGTGTTGATTTGCCGGAAAATTTCACCGATGCGGATGAAGTTGATATACTTACATATAAGGTTTCTGTAAATGGGGGGGAATATAATAGTTTAGAATATGCAGAATATTATTTCACTCCGGAAACGGTAGGAACATATACATTATGCTTTGTTGCAAATGACGGAAGTGATGACAGTGAGCCGTATACATTGACGGTGAACGCTGTTGCGATGGATACACCCACCTGTGTGGTTGATTATCTCTGCATTGGTTCGCAGTATACAAACGCTCATTACGGAACAAAACCCGAAACCACTCTTACCGCAGGGCTTAAATCGCTCGGTAATTTCGGAGGTTATATAACCTATTATTATGAGAATCCGCTCACCGATAATCCACGTAACAAGTATGGAATGGATTTCTATGTCATCGGTAATGCGTATGACGAATCTTCATCGTTTGCAGAACCCGGGCAGGTGTATGTCTCTGAAGACGGAGAAGTCTGGTACGCTCTTGCCGGAAGTGAGCATTATGAGTCGGAAACCATGTGGGATTATGAAATAATCTACACAAAAGGTGATGACGGCAAGGCTTATTGGACGGATAACCGTGGTAACGAGATTTCATATGATGCAACTCAATGGCCGGATGCAGATAATTATAAGACAAATAATGTAGCGCAAAGCAGCAACTATAAATATAAAGGAATTGCTCTTGGGGGTTCGGGGGAAAGTGCAAGCCATGCCTCGGACATAAAGTTTGGATATACAGATAAATATATATCGAATATCTCCGATGCAACGCTTCTTGATATAAATCCGTACGTTGAAGCGCCGACTATGGCCAACGGCTTTGATCTTGCGTGGGCAGTTGATGAAAAGGGAACTCCCGTTGAAGTAAATGATAAAGAGTTCCACTATGTAAAAATAGCCACAGCATCCAACATATGGGCAGGAAGCATCGGCGAGAAGTCTACAGAGGTATCGTATGTCATAAGAACGACTCCGCAGGCGGAAGAAGTAGACAAGACATCCGCTCAGACCGGTGTCATGGTGTCAGACGGCACGGAGAATAAAATCGTAAGCTTTAATGATGGGCAGGATGTTTATACTGTAAATCTTAATGACATGAAATATGTTTCCGTAGCAGTAAACGGAACCACGGCTGATGATAATATATATATCAATAACCAACGCGTTGTATCTGGATGCGCGGCAGGTGGCTTTAAAGTCACCAAAGAGAACGGAGAAGCAGTTGCTGATAGCTATGCGCTTAATTATGGTAAAAACACATTCGAGATTTCGGCAGAAAATTCCGACCACAAAAGTGAGAATGTTACCCTCGAGGTTACCCGTGAAAGGACTCGGGAATCTTCAGGAAAAAGCATTACTGTATACTTCACACTTTATGGTGACGAAGAACACGGAAGTGGAGTTGTTCACACATATAAAAACGACAAGAGAAAGCTTCCCGTCTGGATATCTCGCAAAGCATACAACGTAGACACAGGTTCGGTTGTTCTTGATGTGGTTGAAAAATCTCTCCGAGAGGCAGGGTGTTCATGGCAGAATGTCGGTGGAAACTACATTTCCGAGATCAAAGGTCTTTCTGAGCTTGCAAACAGTTCTCTTTCCGGTTGGATGTACCTTGTGAACGGAGAAACATCGGAACTTGGTGTGGCTGAAAAGACACTTAAAAACGGTGACAGTATCGAGTTTTTCTACACCGATGATTATACGCAGGAGCATGGCTCTGAGGAATGGCAGAGCGGTGGACTTGGTGCTTTTGGTGAAAAAATGCCTTCTGAAGAAAAAGAACCTGCCACACAGCCTTTAAAAACATACTTTGCCGATGTTCCGGACAATGCGTGGTATAAGAGCGCGGTAGAATTTGCCGTTGAAAACAACCTTTTCAACGGTGTATCGGAAAAGGAATTTGCACCATCCGCTTCAATGACCCGCGCTATGCTCGTAACCGTGCTTCACCGACTTGAAAAGGCTGAAGGAACCGGAAATGCTGCTTCTTTCTTGGATATCGCTGAAGGAATGTGGTATTCCGATGCTGTTTCGTGGGCGGCAGAAAGCGGCATTGTAACGGGAGTGAGTGAAAACCGCTTTGCTCCGGATTCAGGTATAACGCGTGAGCAGATGGCAACTATCCTTTATCGCTATGCAAGCATTAAAGGTTATATAAAATCTGAGCAATTTGCGCTTTCGGAATTTACCGATTCTGCAGATATTAGTTCGTGGGCGTATGATGCTCTTTGTTGGGCGAATGCAGAAAAGCTTATAAACGGAAGAGACAACGGCTCTCTTGCACCGCAGGACGGTGAAACACGCGCTGAGGTTGCGGAAATCCTTATGCGTTTCTGCGAAAATTATATAAAATAAATTTATCCTTGCAAGAGTGGCTTTTGCCACTCTTGCAAAGGCGGTATTAAGGTGATAGGATGAAACGGTTAATTTCCTTTCTTTTAGCTTGTTTTCTTATTGTCAATGTTTTTGCAACGGAGAATGTTTCTCCTGATTCTGCAATTTTAAAAACAGCGCAGTATCTGTATGGTGCGGTAACAAAACCCACCGTTGCCTCCGTTGGTGGGGAATGGACAGTTATAGGCCTTGCGCAGAGCAGCATAGATATTCCGGATGAGTATTTTGACTGCTATTACAAAAACGTTGAAGAATATGTGAGAAATAAAAAAGGTATATTGCATTCCCGAAAGCATACAGAGTATTCCCGAGTTATTCTTGCGCTTACCGCGATAGGTGAAAATCCACGGAATGTTGCGGGATATGACCTTCTTATGCCGCTCGGTGATTATAAGAAGACGGTGCATCA
>JAZQSB010000011.1:0-6234 GCA_045629885.1 Eubacteriales bacterium
TGCAACAAGCACATTTGCTCCTGTAGATATTCCGGTAAGTGTTCCTGTACATAAAAATATTAACGAAGCACATGCACCAACTGCTCCTACCGCTTCATCATCTACCAAATTTCCCAGAACCGACATGTCTATAATGCTAAAAAGAGACTGCATAACGTTCATAACCATTATTGGTATTACCATTTGAAGCATACTTTTTGTAATTGAGCCGGATAGCATATCTACTCTGCCATTTCTCTTTTTGTGTCTCCCCTTTTTTGCTTCGTCAATGTGCGTAGCTGTAAAAATACCGGGCAATGACAAAAGCTTATTGCCCGGTATTTTTGTTTTTAATTATTTGTAGCTTGCGTATGCCTCTTCATAAACTGATAAAAGCTCATTTATCGGGAATGTTAAAAGCTCTGTGCGGAAGCTCTCCCACTCTGAAATCGGGCGCTGACCGAGAATGAACTTGGCTAAATTTTCCTGAACGAAGGTGCTGATTGATGTATTGAGATCAGCAAGCTTTTCACTTTCTTCGCTCGTCAGCTTGAGATATAATGTCGGGTCAAGCTCAGGATATGTGTTTTCGAGGATAAAGTCTGTTACGGAAGCCTGCTCTTCTGAACATGCCACATCTACGGTTTTCGGATCAATGCGCAGATATGCTCCTATTGTCTTGAAGCCATACAAAACCTGTGGGTTTGTGCCTTCGGCTGAAACGATAAAGGTGCGCTTTCCGTCCTTTGTTTCATACGTCTCACCTTCCTTACCCCACGAAAGAAGCTCCGCAGCTTCATCGGTATAGAACCAGTTGATAAAGCGCATTGAGTTAATTATGCTCTCCTCATTGCCTGTATTGCAAACGCCGTAGCCTATCGGGTCAAAGTTAGTTTTGTTCATCATCGGAATACCCAGTCCGTTTTCTGCATACGGTGGCTTCATCGCGGTAAGATTGAAATCCGGGTAATTGTTGCGCGCAAGAGAGTTAAAGAAGTCAATTCTTACCTGATACTCAGGCATCATAAAGCCGCGGTTTGTCGTAACAAGTTCCTCCCACGATGCTGTCGGGATATTTAAGAAGTTCATAGGAACAAGCTTTTCTTCTACCATTTTTCTGAGGAATGTGACTATTTCAAGCATAACATCTTCTGTTGCGCCATAGCAAAACTTCTCGTTCTCAAAATCGTAATATACGTTATAGCGGAAGTTAGGCTTCCATGAAGAGCCTATTCCGTTCAGAGTGTTAAGACCTGCGCGTATGCAGAACGGATAAGACTCAGGGTACAACTCTTTAAGCTTCTTTGAAACGGTGTAGAGCTCTTCTATCGTCTCAGGCACCTCGAGACCATGCTTATCGAATATATCTTTACGGTAGAGCCATGCGCGAATGTTGGTACTACGCTCCATACCGTAGTTAGGTGCAAAGTATACCTTTCCGTCACGCTCTTTTTTGGTTTCTCTCATCCACTGGTCTGATTCGGGGAGGCTGTCCCAGAATTTTTCATAATCCGGCAAATACTCAAGATAATCATCAAGCGCTATATTGGCACCCTGCTCACAATACGAACTGAAGGTTCCTGATGCAGACTGGAAGCCTATGAGATCGGGAAAAGTATCCTGCGATGCCATCATAAGAGAATATTTTGCTGAAAAATCGGTTAGCGGTATTCCCGTTACGTTAAGCGTTCCGCCAATGCTTTCACGGATATATTCCCAAACCTTAAGGTTGTCCGAATACGGCCACGAAGGATGGCTTGCTACGGCTATATCCAGAACCGCATCGTCCGGAATTTGCTTTCCTTCGGGGATGACGGAAGAGCCTGCTTCCTTGTTTTGTGTGGTTGTTCCCGTGCAGGCGCAAAGAGCAAAGAGCATAATGCCCGCAAGGATAAGTGCATAAATTCGCTTTTTCATGTTGTTTTCCTCCATTATTTTGTTATATCTTACTTGTCACCAAGTATTTTGAGTATTTCGATTGAACCGGCGATGAGAAGCTCTGCCGTACCCTCAACATAAGACGCGGTAAGAGCTTCATATCCGCCCTCGGAAAATGCCGACCGCATCGGATAATATCCCTCATAGCCGTTTGCACAGCAAGCGGGAATGGTGAGAGCAAACGGAGAGTTTGCCTTAATCTCGCGACCCATTTCCGTAAACGGCTCGCCCGGAAAAGATGCAAATACCATATCTCCGACAGCTATTGCACAGACAACAAGCTCCTTATTATCGGGCATAGACTGCATTCTTTCAATTCTGCATGCCTTTGCAATCACCTGGGTGCGTTCCATATCCTGAAGCTCAGGAAGCGCAGCTTCCGCTCCAAGCTCATGATAGCGCTTTGCAAGCTCAAGCGCTGCCGGGATTTCCTCCGGCGTTCCTTTGTTGAATTTTGTGGTGATCATCTTGTGAGTATAGGCAATCTTCTCGCCCGCTATTTCCTTTGCAAGCTCGTAGTTTGAGAGAACGCTCATCGCAATTTTTTTGCCCATATAGCGTGCACGCTCATAACCTGTGCCGCACTCCTTTTCCGGGTCAAGACGAATGTCGGTGTGGTTTGAATCCCCCTGTGCGCCGTTTAAGTACATACAGAGCGAATTCGGAACATTAAGCTCGTATGTGTCACGAACGAACTTCGGATAGTCGGCAGAGAGAAGCTCTCCTCCGATTACATCGGGGTGAACCTGGAAGTTCACAATACCGATTTCTGGCTTGCCTTCACGCTTTATGATGAGAAGCTGTGATTCTTCGTCGGGGCTTCCGAGTGCATGAGCAACATCCGGGTTCTGCCATCCCGGATTTGTTCGCACAGTGCCGTCCTTCATACGGTAACGGCGGATAAAAGCTACATCCTTAACCTCACCGCGAGTGACAAGGCGCTTTGTGACCGGTGCAAGGTCATTTATTGCAAGAAATGCAATGTCTGCAAGGCGCACCGTAAACCATCTACTGTATTCGAGGGTTTCAGGACTCGCGGTCTTCGATTGCGGCGATGCAACACCCGGACCGAGGTGGGTGTGAGTACACGCAATAAACACACCGTCAACCTCCGTACCGATCGCCTTTGCAACGGCTGAACGTATGTGAGCCATAGCCTCCATGTCTATTCCACCCACATCAACGCTCATAACAACGGCTCTTTTTTCGCCGTCATCAAACGCAACCGCAGTTGCAAGAAGCGGGTCAAGAACGCCCTTTGCAGTTCTCGGCTCATAATACCCCCAGACGTTAATACCCATAGGCGGTGTGATTTCTCCGCGAGCAAAGCCTGCTTTTAACATAAAAATCACCTTTTCTTTATTTCGTATAATCCAATATTCTCTTTATAAGCACTGCGACTTCTGCGCGGGTTGTATAATCAGTTGGTGCAATGCGTCCGTTCTTGCCATTGACAAGACCTGCACCGATGAGAGCTGATACTGCCTCTTTTGCATAATCTGAAACATCTGCAAAGTCTGCGTATTGGATCTCGGCGCTTTCAAGCTTAACATCAAGCTTTTGCATTGCGCGATATACGATTACCATCATATCCTGGCGGGTAATGGAGTTGCGGGGTGCAAATTTATTATCGCCTATTCCACCAATGATACCGTTGTTTCTTGCTATCGCAAGCTCGGTTGCGAAGTAATCAGTTGCCGTAACATCTGCGAAGTTCTCAGTGTTCTCGCTCGTGAGCTTGAATGCACGGACAAGAAGCAACGCAAAATCTGCGCGGGTGATGTTTGATGCAGGACTGAACGCACTTTCAGATGTGCCCTTTATTATGCCCTCTGCAGCCAGTGTGTTAATTGCATCGGATGCCCAGGCATGGTTAGCAAGGTCGGTGAAACGGAGGTTTTCCGTTTCACCCGATGCATCGGGTGCGTTTTCGCCGTCGTCTTGATTGTTTTCGTTGTTTTCAACATCCGGAGCTGTTTCGGTGTCAGGTGTCGGTGCGGCACCTCCGCCTCCTCCACCGCCGCCACCGCCGGTAGTTGAGCCGTAAACCGTTACCATAAAGTGAACAGTGCTTTCACGTCCATCGCTGTCCCGCGCGGTTATTGCAAAGTGGTTTTCACCTACCTGAGAGCCGCTCGGCTTCCATGTGATGACACCCGTCTCGGCGTTCAGGCTTGCTCCTCTTGGGAGAATTGTTCCTTCATACGAGATTACCGGTGGGTCTATCTCTATCGGGCTGTTTGCACTAACCTGTACTGTTATCGTGCTGTCTGCCGATGTTGAGATATCCTTATTCATAGGAGCGAATATCGGATCACTGTTCTGTGATATTGTAAGCGGTATGCGAGCTGACTGACCTTCTTTTATCGTATATACAAAGCCCTTTGAGGTGTCACTTGCATCGACATACTTTCTTGCAAGTGTTACGTCGCCCACATCAACGATAAGGTCATCTCCCGACTGGGTAACGCCCTCTATTTTATAGGTACCGCTACGTGTTGATACTCCGTTGTCCACATATATATACTTATTCTTAAGACTTTCAAGCTCTTCTTCTGTATACTCACGCGGATTGTCAAGTGTCATAACAATCTCGTTTTCAAACGAAAGCTCAGTTCCTTGGGTAAATGTTTTGACCGTTCCTTCGATTGCTCCTTGTACATTCCTCGTCTCACCCAAGATATCGCCGTCATTAAGGAACTGATACGTGCAACGTCCGTTCTGCACCGTGTATACACCCATAAAGCCACGGAAGGAAAGGGGTTTTCCATCCTCAAGCGTTATCTCGTATGTTACCTTATTGTTCGTTGAATAGAGAATGTAGTCCACTCTGCCGCTTGTGTGTTTTACCTTTACTGCACGGTGAACATCTCCATCTTCTTCCTGTACATCGCCGACAACCCTCATCTCAAGCTCATCCGAGCCTTCAAGATAACGCTCGTCGCAATACGGCTCAATCACGCTTGTAAAGACCGTGTCGAGATTATTTCCCTTGTTTTCAACGAGCAGGTACTTAAGTGACGGTATCTCATTGTTGCTTTCCTTAACAGGTGGATAACCATTTGCAATCGCTACGCTTGCGGTCGCTCCCTTTGCAATATTGCTTGCATTGAACATCGTGATGCGCAATGAAATATCCTTTTTGGTTTTGAGCACTTTTTTAAAGTCCTTAATCGCAAAGTCAACCTCAAACTTATCATCTGGCGACGTATCGCGGTCTACGTGGTCAAGCCATGTGTAACCGCGCGGGTAGAGCGTTTCATAGACAGTGGCTGTCGGCGAGTACGGGTCGGGACCCTGAGTTACATCCAGAAGCACTTCGTTTTCGCCAAGCTCTTCGCCTTCTACGGGAAGCCGTACAGCACCTGTTTCTGTGTTCTTTACGTACTTAGCATCACGCCCTGCATACGTTCCCTTATAGTTGCCATTCTCATCAAGCTGAGAACCGGAGATGTAGTTTCCGTTCTCATCTTCGACTACCGTGAAATCAAGACCTACAGTCTCGTTCACCTCATTGCCCTGAACATGGAAGCTATAGAGATGCTGATTTCCGCCGAGAACACGGAAGAAGTCTACCACATAGGCATTTTCATCGTCTACCTTTACGCTTACAACGCTTCTTCTGTAGGATTTTGTTGCGCTGTATACGTATGACGCCTCAACATCCATAAGTGAAACGGTTCCGTCATCATCAAAGTGGTATGCTTCACCATGTGGCTCCATTGCATTTTTCTGTCTCGCACCGTTAACGACTACCGTGTTGTGAGAAATTGTCGCGGTAGTCCATTGCTTTGCCTCCGAGCTCGTGGTGGAGCTTGGATACCCAAGGTCCGGCAAAAGGTTTAAGCCGTGTGCCGTCATACCGAGATTAAGAGAGTCGAAATGTCCATGCGATCCGGCACTCCAGGCGTTTGCACCATAATACATCCATACGTCACGGCGCGTATCCTGTGCCGTTCCCGAAACAGCACCGGTGTTATCCATACCGTATCGGAGCATAGCAAAGCCGAAATGCGGCATCATTTCCGAGGTAAGGTTTAGGGTGCCGTGCTCCTTTATAACAGCCTCTACCTCTTCTTCAAGTCTCTCCGGATCAGCTTCTGATATTCCGTATTTAAGACCTTCTGTTTTGTTGCCGTTAAGCAGATAGAGAACCTGTGCGAATAACGGATCTCCCGTGAGCTTCCAGCCATTCAGTGCTTCTGCAGTCTTTGTCCAGTGACTTTTGGCTGCAGTGCTATGCGAGTCACCTATCTGTGGCGTGTAGTAGGTAGACATAATCGGGATGTTTGCATAATGCATCTTGATATACTTCGG
>JAZQSB010000012.1:0-2028 GCA_045629885.1 Eubacteriales bacterium
TCCGCGGTACGGTACGGGTGCCATATACGGGCAGTCCGTTTCAAGCATTATCCTCTCGTGAGGCACGGAAAGCAGAACCTCGTGAGAGTGGCGCGCGTTTTTAAAGGTAACCGCGCCACCGAATGAAAAGTAATATCCAAGATTTGTAAGCTCCCGGGCATATTCCGCGCTGCCTGAAAAGCAGTGGTATACAACGCGAAGTGACGGGAATTCTTTAAGAATTTGCAGTGTGTCGAGGTGCGCTTCTCTGTCGTGAACGACAAGGGGAAGGCAAAGCTCCTCTGCCAAGGCTGCCTGTTTGCGGAATACCTCTTTTTGAACCTCGCGCGGGACATCGTCCCAGTAATAGTCAAGCCCTACTTCGCCTATTGCGACAATGTTTTTCTCACGTGAAAGCTTAGCAATTTGCCGAAGATCTTCCTCGCGAAAACGGTCTGCCGCCTCAGGATGAATACCCACGGCGCCATAAATAAAGTCATATTTTTGGCAGAGGCGCACCGTATCCCGGCACGATTCCATATCGCTCGATGCGTTGAGAATGCGTGTTACACCCGTTTTTGCAAATGAGGATATAAGCTCGTCGCGGTCGGGGGAGAACTGCTTATCATCGAGATGTGCATGTGTGTCAAAAAACATTTTGTTATATTCCTTATAATTATACGTTATGCAATTCCAAAGAGGGATTCAAAAGTACCGCAGAGTATTCGTTCGTTCATTTCTTTCGTAAGTCCAAGGTTAAGGAACTTAGAAAGCTCCTCTGCAGGTGTCCACATCGGAAAATCTGAGCCAAACATAAACTGCTCTGCGCCGAACTCGTCGATAAAAGCAAGCGCTTCATCCGGCTTCATGACCCACAGCGAGCTGGATGTGTCAAAGTACAGGTTTTTGTGCTTCGGATACTGCCATGCGTGTTCCCATTCGGAGTAGCCGCCAAAATGCGCGGCAATGCATTTAAGCTCAGGGAATTTTTCAAGTACGCGGATAAGCCTGCGCGGACCTGAAAAGTCGTACCGCTTATCTCCTGTATGGAAAAGAACGGGAAGCCCTTCGCGCTCGAGAGCTTTGTATGTAGGAAACATCTGCTCGTCATCTATCGCAAATTGCTGAAAATCGGGGTGAAACTTTACACCGTGAAGACCAAGAGTAATAAGACGCGAAATTTCGGCTTCCGGGTCGGAAAGGCCTGGGTGGAGAGTCGCAACTCCGAAAAACTCGGGATACTTTTTGCATTTTTCCGCGATAAAATCATTTATTGACTGGACCTGATGCGGAGTTGTTGCCGGTGAGCAGACAAGCGCACGGGAAATCCCCGCTTCACGAAGCTTTTCAGCAAGGGTATGCGCCATGCCGTCGTGATGCATCTCGACCCCGTAAAACTCTCCGGTTGCACCGCTTGCTTTAAGCGCGATTTTTTGTGGAAAGATATGTGTATGGGAATCTGTTATTTTCACTTTTAATACGACCTTTCGTAAACAAAAACGGTTTAGCTGAGGAAATCCTTAAGCATTTTGGAGCGGCTGGGATGGCGGAGCTTGCGCAGTGCCTTTGCCTCAATCTGACGTATACGCTCACGCGTGACGTTAAACTCCTTACCCACTTCCTCAAGTGTGCGTGTTCTGCCATCTTCAATGCCGAATCGGAGCTTGAGAACCTTTTCCTCACGCGGAGTGAGCGTGCCGAGAACATCTACAAGCTGCTCACGCAAAAGGGTAAAGGATGCCGCTTCTGCGGGTTCCTGTGCATCCTCTGCAGGGATGAAATCGCCGAGATGCGAATCTTCCTCTTCGCCGATAGGTGTTTCTAAGGAAACTGGCTCCTGTGCAATCTTGAGGATATCGCGCACTCTGTGCACCGGAATCTGCATCTCTTTTGCAATTTCTTCGGGAGACGGGTCGTGACCAAGCTCCTGAAGAAGCTGGCGGGAAACGCGGATAACCTTGTTTATTGTTTCAACCATATGAACCGGGATGCGGATTGTACGCGCCTGATCGGCGATTGCACGGGTGATGGCCTGACGAATCCACCATG
>JAZQSB010000013.1:0-10857 GCA_045629885.1 Eubacteriales bacterium
CGGTACACTTTCTTAATGATCCCCTTGGCCTATCTTATGCGCGGTGCCACTTTACACCCTGCGGGGTGTCCTCAAGAATAATCCCCTGTGCGGCAAGCTCATCTCGTATTCTGTCTGCCTCTGCAAAGTTGCGCTCGCGTCTTGCTGCCTGGCGCGCCTCTATAAGTGCTTCAATCTCAGCATCAAGGGAGGCTTCATCTTCCTTTTCAACAAGACCAAGAACATCGCAAAGCTCACGCACACGATCGAGGCACCCTGCTGCAAAAGCGGAGTTTCCGTTATCCGCAATTGCGCTGTTCACATCTCGGACAAGTTCAAATATAGCAGCGATTGCGTCTGCAGTGTTGATATCGTCGTCCATTGCTGCGATAAACTTTTCTCTGTGCTTGTCAAATCCTAAAAGAATTTCTTTCTGCGCATCGGAAAGAGCGTCGTCACTTCCATTCTTGCTGAGAAATTCCATATTGTTTACCGCATTGTGAAGTCTTTCAAGCGCAGCCTTTGCCTGCATAAGTGATTCCTGAGAGTAGTTTATCGGACTGCGGTAGTGCGCAGAAAGCATAAAGAATCTGATAGCCTCATAGCCGTAAGCACCTGCCGCATCACGCACGGTAAAGAAATTACCGAGGGATTTCGACATTTTTTTGTTATCAATATTAAGAAATGCGTTGTGAAGCCAGAAATTTGCAAACTGGCATCCATTTGCAGCCTCCGACTGTGCAATTTCGTTTTCGTGGTGCGGGAATGTAAGGTCAACGCCGCCGCTGTGAATATCAATTGTTTTTCCCAGATAGCGGTTTGCCATAGCACTGCACTCTATATGCCAGCCGGGTCTTCCTTCTCCCCATGGAGATGTCCATGACGGTTCCCCCGGCTTTGCAGCCTTCCACAAAGCAAAGTCGCAGGCGTCCTCTTTTTTCTCTCCGACGCCGATTCTAGCCCCTGCAACAAGGTCTTCAAGCGGCTGCTTGGAAAGCTTGCCATACTCCTTGAATTTAAGTGCACGGAAATATACATCACCCTCAGACTCATATGCATATCCTTTTTCTATAAGGGTTGACACAATCTCAATAATAGCATCAATGTTCTCCGTAGCTTTCGGGTGTACGGTTGCCGGGTGGATACCAAGCCCCTTTGCATCTACAAAATATTCTTCAATATACTTTTCAGCAATATCCTTGTAAGTAACACCCTCTTCGTTTGCGCGCTTTATAACCTTATCGTCAATATCGGTAAAGTTTTGAACAAACTTAACATTATAGCCGCGATATTCCATATAACGGCGCAAAACGTCAAACACGATAAACGGACGCGCATTTCCTATGTGAAAGTAATTGTATACCGTAGGTCCGCAGGAATACATCTTAACATTCTGCGGGTCCATCGGAGTAAATTCTTCTTTTTTTCTTGTAAGTGAATTAAAAAGCTTCATAGTTTATTCCCCCTCGCTTTTATTATTTTCAGTCGGATTGAGCACCCCTCCGAAGCTCTTGAAATACTCAATTCCTGATATAACCGTTATAGCCGCCATAAGCCAAACAACTACAGTGCCGAGGCTTATACCGAAAAGTGTGATGTTACGAAATGGCGTGAAGAGAAAAACCGTACCTACCATCTGGATAAATGTTTTCGCCTTTCCGGATTTCTGCGCCGCAATTACTATTCCCTCACCCATCGCAACTATGCGCAAAGAGGTTACAATAAGCTCACGCGCAACGATAATAAACGCCGGAACGCTGCCCATATCTCCGCGCTCAATAAGCACGAGTGCCGCCGCAATGACGAGCAGCTTATCGGCAAGCGGGTCAAGAAACTTACCAAACGTTGTTATCTGGTTGTACTTTCTTGCAATATATCCGTCCACCCAGTCAGTCATGCTTGCAATAATGAATATTGCAACGGCAATGTAAGAGCTTGCTGGAAATCCGAGAAGCGCAAACAGCATAAACACGGGTATAAGACATATTCTTACGATTGATATAATATTCGCAGTAGTCATAACTTTTCCTCCTTACTTTACCTCGCCCAGAAGGTCACCGTCAAGCTCGCCGTCTATCACAACATCGGCAAACGCCCCCGGAGCAATTCCCTTCTTACCGCGGAAAAATACCTTTCCGTCAATATCGGGCGAGTCGGCAAAGCTTCTTCCAAAATAACATTCGCTGTAGCGATCAAAGCCTTCAACCAACACACGAAGTGTCTTTCCCATCATTTTTTCGTTGTATTCATCCATAATCCGCGCCTGCAACGCGCCCACAAGCTCACAGCGGCGAAGCTTTTCATCCTCGTCCACCTGCTCCGGTAGCTCGGCTGCACGTGTTCCCTTCTCGCGGGAATATGCAAATGTACCGGCGCGCTCAATCTTATACTCTTTCAAAAAATCGCAAAGCTCTTCAAACTCCTCGGCTGTCTCACCCGGAAATCCGACAATCAGGCTTGTGCGCAGAACAACGCCCGGAATCCTTTTGCGCAGTTTGCCAAAAAGCTCACGGATGCTTTCCGCTGTATCGCGCCTGTTCATTGCAGAGAGTATCCTATTATTTATATGCTGGATAGGAATGTCTAAATACTTGACTATCTTATCCTCTTTTGCGATAACGTCTATAAGCTCATCATCTATCTTATCGGCGTAGAGGTAATGCACGCGCACCCAATCAACCTTTTCAATGGCACACAGACGACGCAGAAGCTCAGAAAGCATACTCCTTCCGCAAAGGTCAACACCATAGCTTCCCGTATCCTGCGCAACAACGATAATCTCGCGCGCACCCGTTTCGGCAAGTGCCTCCGCCTCTGCAACGATTTCTTGCATATCGCGGCTACGAAGTTTTCCGCGAAGACGCGGAATGACGCAGTAGCTGCAGCAGTTTGAGCACCCTTCCGCAATTTTTATGAATGCGGTGTACGGCGGCGTTGTGATTATTCTACCGCACTCAAGCGGCGCATCATTTACCGGACCAAAAGATTCAGTATACTCGTCCTCAAATACCCGGTCAAAAACATCTGCTATTTCAAGAAAACTTCCGCATCCGACAAGTGCGTCAATCTCCGGAAACTCATCATGAAGCTTTTCCTTCAAAAGCTGTGAAAGACAGCCTGAAACGACTATCTTCTTTATGCTTCCTTCTGCTTTAAGTGTAATCGCTTCTTTTATATATTCATATGCCTCATCTCTGGCATCTCCGATAAAACCGCAGGTGTTGATGAGCACTGCATCAACCTCGTTAAGCTCTACCGTAAGCTCATATCCGCGCTCATCCAGCACACTGAGCATATGCTCGCAATCGACCTGATTTTTTGAACAGCCGAGCGAAACAACACCAATCTTTGCCATTACCCGATATCCTCCGTGTCTAACTTCAATTCATTCATCGCGAAACGTATCTCTTCGTATTTAAATCCTCGCCGCAAAAGAAACGCATAAAGCTTTCTTTTTTCATCGGCATCAGGACTCTTTCCGCGAAGCTTTTTTTCTATAAGCGCGCAAAGCTCTCCCTCACTTGAACCAAGCTCTGCAAGCGTTTTTTCGACCATATCGCGCTCTATGCCGCGGCGCGTAAGCTCCTGGCGAATCCGAAGCTCACCGCACCCGCGCCTTTTGTAATACTCCGCCACCTGACGGGCAAACGCTGTATCGTCTATCATCCCGCGCTCGGAAAACCACTCTGCGGTCTCCGCTGAAGCTTCTTTTGAAAATCCCTTTTCACAAAGCTTTTTGGAAAGCTCGTTCTTTGATATGCTGTGGTGAGAAAGAATTTTCGCCGCTCGTTTTTTCACCGCCTCAGCGCTGTAAGCCGCTTCAAGCTCTGCCGCTTTTTCACAGCTTATCTCATCTCCTGCACGCAATGTATATGCATCGTCGATTCTAGCGCTGATATACGAACCACATTCGGTACGGATGACAAGCTTTTCCTTGTCTTTCCGCCCATGTTTTATGCTTTCAATTCTCATTAACCCTTAAAGTCGTCCGCATCTACTTTGATGCCCTTGCCTGCCGCAACAACGGCAGGACGTGCAGGTGCAGTGCTCGCAAGCTTGTCGTAGTTTTCGCGAATCTGATCCTCAATGTCTGCGGCAATGTCCGGATTGTCAACGAGGAACTGCTTTGCATTGTCACGTCCCTGACCGAGACGCGTCTCGCCCATATTAAACCACGATCCGCTCTTCTGGATAATATCAAGCTTTACTGCAAGGTCAAGAAGCTCACCGATTTTGGAAATGCCCTGACCGTAAACAATATCAAATTCACCCTCACGGAACGGAGGTGCGACCTTGTTCTTTACAACCTTCGCGCGTGTACGGCTTCCGTAAGGCTCGTTTCCGTTCTTAAGAGTTTCCACACGGCGGATATCAATACGCACGCTAGAGTAAAACTTAAGCGCACGACCGCCCGTTGTGACCTCGGGATTACCATACATAACGCCAACCTTTTCACGAAGCTGGTTTATGAATATTGCAACGCAGTTACCCTTGGAGATAGCACCTGCAAGCTTGCGAAGTGCCTGAGACATAAGACGTGCATGGAGACCGACAAATGCATCGCCCATCTCGCCCTCAATTTCAGCACGCGGAACAAGCGCTGCAACAGAGTCGATAACAATAACATCAATTGCGTTTGAGCGCACAAGTGCCTCTGCAATTTCAAGTGCCTGCTCACCCGTATCCGGCTGAGAGACAAGAAGAGAATCAATATCAACTCCGAGCGCGGAAGCATAAACCGGGTCAAGTGCGTGTTCAACGTCGATAAACGCCGCCGTGCCGCCCTCCTTCTGTGCTTCTGCCACAACGTGAAGCGCAACAGTTGTTTTGCCGGAAGATTCCGGACCGTACATTTCAATAATTCTCCCGCGCGGAAGACCTCCAACTCCGAGAGCAAGGTCAAGCGTCAGTGAGCCTGTGGAAATACAGCTTACATTCATTTCGCGCTTCTCACCAAGGCGCATAACAGAGCCTTTACCAAACTGTTTTTCAATCTGAGTTATCGCAGTTTCCAATGCTTTTTCCTTTTCCATATCTATAACACTCCTTATTTATATTTACTTATTTAATACACGATACCACGCGGTTTACTCCGGCCGTATCACGCGTTGTCTGAACATTTTTTCCACCGACTGATGCAACAAGCTTTTCAAGAGCAGTGCTCTGCATTATTCCGCACTCAAAAGCAAGCACGCCGCCGTCGTTTAATGAATCCCACCAGTTTTCGCATATCGCGCGGTAAAAGTCAAGACCGTCCTCACCGCCGTACAACGCACCAAACGGCTCAAAATCGACAACTGATTTGTCAAGTCCGCGCATTTCCTCCGCCGTTATATACGGTGGGTTTGAGACGATAACATGAAACTTGCCGAGGTTTTCGGGAGGCTTTTTCGTCATATCCGCCTTCACACACAAAAGCCGTGACGAAAGATGCGCGTTATACACATTTTCCTTTGCGACAGCCAGTGCCGCATCCGAAACATCCGCAAGCACGCCACGTGATGAATTGCGCATAAGCCCAAGCGCGATGCCTACGCACCCGCTTCCACAGCCGAGGTCAAGAAAACGGAACTCTCCCTCACTTCTGCGCAGTGCACAGTCCACAAGTGCCTCGGTATCCGAGCGCGGAATAAGAACATCAGGCGTAACCTTAAGTGTTATTCCGTAAAAATCCCATTCGCCCAATATATATGCAAGCGGCTCACCGCGCAGTCTGCGTTCACACAGCCGCATAGCCGATGACACCGTCTGCGCCGTCGCGTGAAGGTATTTATCCCTCACAAACTCCTCCCGGGTCTTTCCCGTGACATAGCGCACAAGCTCAAAAGCCTCAAGCTCTGCCATTGAAATATTCTCCGCGCGGAGTGCGCGCCTTATATCAAGATAAACATCGTTATATGTGGTAAACAAAATATCACGCCGCCTTTTAGGCCGAAGGGAGTCGAACCCCTCAAGCCTTAAACTTGTTAAATTTTCTGCAGTAGTTCGCTAAAATTACGTTTTTAAACCTTAATGTGTTCGATTCCCTTCGGCTTACCAGTTATCCTTTTCCCCGTCATCGGGAATTACTTCGCGTAGTGCCGCTATTGCAATCTCAATCATGCTGTCGTCCGGCTCAAACGTCGTAAATGACTGAAACCACAGCCCCGGTGCGCGGACAATCTTTGAAACCCAGTTATCATGTCTGCCGAGCCAGCGGTTTACCTCATAGCTTATGCCCACAACAACCGGAAGAAGTGCCAAGCGCAGCGCCATGCGTATAAACGGGTTTGACCAGCTTACAACCGAGAAAACAAGAATACTTATAATCATAACCGAGAACATAAAGCTTGTCCCGCAACGCGGATGCTCCTTTGAAAACTTCTTAACGTTTTCAACCGTCAGCTCCTGCCCCGCTTCATAGCAGAAAATTGATTTATGCTCTGCACCGTGGTATGAGAAGACGCGCTTCATATCCTTCATTCTCGATACCGAGAACATAAAGAGAAGAAATATTGCTATTCTGAACATACCTTCCAGCAGATTCTGCATAATGCGGTTGTCCACCACCTTATCCACCACTCCCGCAAGAAGCGTGGGAAGGAAAATAAACAGCACTATCGGTATTGCAACGCCGAGCACAGTGGCTATTCCCATAACAATTTTTTCAACTGCACGACTTCCAAGCTTTTTCTCCAGCCACTTTTCAAACTTCGTTGGTTCTTCTTCGATTTCGTTCATTGCAATTGACGATGAATATTCAAGCGCTGCAAACCCGCGCTTTAAACTATCAAAAAGTCCGAGTATTCCGCGTATGAACGGCAAACGAAAAAACTTATTTTTGTCCGCAAGCCTTGTTATGCTCTCAACCTTAAGCTCAATCTCACCGTCGCCGCGGCGCACGGCAATTGCGCTCTTTTCCGGACCCAGCATCATTATTCCCTCGATAAGCGCCTGACCGCCAATTGAGGTCTTTTTACATCTTCCCATTTTTAAAAACCATTGCTTATATACTATCTATTAGCTCTTCTCTCTTATCTGTCTCGAGCCATTCAGACATCTTCCTTGACGGGAAGAGTTATGGTTATAGTCGTTCCCTCTCCCTCACGGCTTTCAATATCAAGCCGTCCGCCGTGAAGATTTACAATCTCATCGCTTACCGCAAGGCCAATGCCGTTGCCCTGCGCCTTGCTTTTGCCCTTGTAAAACTTCATCTTTACATACGGAAGCTCATCTTCGGATATTCCTGCGCCGTAGTCGCGTATTTTTATACGGACATTCTTCCCTTCACGGAAAATGCTTATATCTATTTTTCCGCCCTCCCCGCCATGCTTCATGGCGTTGTCAAGCATATTGAAAAACACCTGCTTAAGTCTTTCTCGGTCACCGTTGATATAAATATCGTCTTCAATATCGTTTGTGTATTCTGTTGCAATTCCTGCCTTTCTGAACGTATCGCCATACATAAAGAGCGTTTCTTCAAACTCTGCCTTTAAGTTCACCGTATCTACGTAAAGCGTAAAACGCCCGCTCTCCATACGCGCAAAGTCAAGAAGCTCCTCAACCATTTTTGAAAGGCGGCGCGTTTCTTTAAGTATTATCTCAATACCGCGCGATGCCTCTTCCTTGTTTTCAAAGCCAACTGCCGTAAGCGTCTCGCCCCACCCGATAATCGCGGTGAGCGGTGTGCGAAGCTCGTGCGAGACAGATGAAATAAACTCATTCTTTATCTTATCTGCACGCGCAATCTCTGCGCTCATTTCGTTTATGGAATCAACAAGCTCTCCTATTTCATCGTCATATTTGTTGTCAATCGTTGCGCCGTAGCTTCCCTTGGTTATCTTCTTTGAGATATCTGTAACCTCGCGAAGGGGCGATATAATCGAGCGCAAAAAGTATTTGTTTGATACAAACACAAGCAAAATCATAATCATTCCGACAAGAAGCGCCGCCACGGTCTGCAGAAGAATACGCCTGTCCACTACCGAAAGGCTTGTGACATACCGAACAACTCCTACGACCTTGTTATCGCCCGATACAAGCGGGCTTGACACGCTCATTATCCTCTCGCCCGTGTGTGCATCGCGCCCCACAAAGGCGGATGTTTTGTTCATCGCCACTGCATCCGCAATCTCCGGGGTCTCCGGACGGAGTCCTGCCGGAAGCCCCGATGATGACATCACTATTCTCCCGTTTGAAAACAGAATCTGCCGCTCAATATTGCGCATAGACGGCGTGCCTACAAGGTTGCGCTTTGCATTCTGATAAAACGAATCCATGCTCAACGTAAGGTCACGCGAGAAATATTCGGCACTCATCTCCGCACTGTTTATAAGCCCTGTGCGAATATTAACATAATAATAGTTCATCGCAGAAACAGAAAACACGCCCACGCAAATTGCGATAATAAGCGCGATGTATATAAGATTATTTATCATCCACCTGCGGCGAAGTCCCATAGAATGACGCATTGCGGCATATTCTCCTTCCATTTTGTTAAGCAGAACTGCTGGGTTTAATTAATCGCTCCACTTATAACCATAGCCCCACACCGTGCGGATATATTTGGGGTCTGCGGGGTTATCCTCTATCTTTATTCGAAGCCTGCGAATATTTACATCAACGATTTTAAGCTCGCTCATATTGTTGCTGCCCCAGACTGCGGAAAGCATATCCTCACGCGATATTGCGCGATCTGGATTTTCAAGAAAATACTGCATAATCGTGTATTCAACCTGCGTCAGGCGCACGCGCTTTCCGTCCTTGTCAAGCGTGCGGTTGCGGGTATTAAGCAAAAACGGACCGCTGCGAAGACTTGATGTGTCCTCAGACACCACATCGCCGAGCCTGCGGTAAAGCGCATCAATTCGCGCAATAAGCTCTGTCGGGGAAAACGGTTTTGTGACATAGTCATCCGCTCCCGTCATAAGCCCCGTAACGCGGTCAACCTCCTGTGTGCGTGCAGTGAGCATAATTATACCGATTTTAGATCCGCCCGAGCGGATGCGACGGCACAGCTCAAAGCCGTCAATCCCCGGGAGCATAAGGTCAAGCAGAGCAACGCCTATGCCCTGTTCGTTTCGCAAAAGCTCAAGCGCATCCTCGCCGGACTCTGCTTCGCACACCTCATAACCTGCACGCTCAAGATTTATGACAATAAAGCTTCGTATGCTCGCCTCGTCCTCAACGACGAGAATTTTTTTCTTTGCCATTGCTCTTTCCTCCCTATCCGAATGATATTTCGGAGAACCATTCGCTCTCAATGTTCTTAAGCGCAGATTTTATAAACGCCTCATCAATCTTCGTTGCAAGGTAGCTCTCACTTTCAATCTTCGCAGCGAAAATTCTGTCCTCGCGTTCTGCCACAATAAAACGTCCCTCTTGCGCGGCGTATATATCCCGGCTTCCTCCCGTCAGGATATACAGCGAAAACAATGGCGCTTCTATCGCCTGATCGGTATCACCGGACATAAGCTCACGCGTTGTGAACGAAATTCCAATCTCCCCTGCGCGCGTTACCCAGCGCGAAGTGTGGACGCTCCCGCTCCATGCCGTCGGCAGAAGAAGATACCATCCCTCTGAATACGAATGATAGGTAAACGCACTCGGTATGAGCAAGCCGTTTTCCGCGACTGTACTCCATCGGTATGTGCGGTTAGTTACACCGCGGAGAACATTCGTTTCCGTTTCTTTAGGAATTTCCAGAACACCGTCACCGGTAACGTCTGCGCTCGCGGCACGCGTAACGCACACATCTCCATCGGGCAGAAGATTTACAAATCCGCCCTTTCCATACGCGATAACATCGGTGATAACACCGTCGCCATGCTCACGTTCTATAAAAGCGCCGTTCTTTCCGGGGCTTGTCATGCCTGTTTTTATTCTCAGTATTTTTCCGGCACCCGGTGCAAGCGCGATGCTGTTCTGCTTTCCAAGCTTTCCACCGTCTACTGTGTACACATCGGCATAAAACCTTTCTCCGCGCTTCACTACCGCAAGAAAGTCGTTGCGGCCGTCACCATCGATATCGCTCACGGAATACTGATGCGCCGAAAGTTCAAGAATCTTCTCCGCCGCACCGTCTCCAAGGTCATAAACTGTTACCGGATGGCTTCCGTCACCTTCAGCTCCCCACTCTACAATGATTTCATATCCGTTTTCACCAAGAACATCGCTGTAGGATACGGTGTAAAGCTCGTTTTCCGAACCTTCGATAATATCAAAAAGGGTGAACCCGTCCTTGCCGTTTTCAAAGATGTAAATAAACGTTTTATACGTTTCCTGAATATCCCGCAAAAAGGCAATTCCCTCTTCCTCGCCGTCACCATCAAGGTCCATAAGCTGAAGTGGCTGGCGGTTAAGTCCGGAGCGCGGCTCTGAATAGTCAAATCCTCCGCCGAGAACGCTCTCCACCGTCTCTATAAGCCGGCTTTGCATCTCCGGCATTTCCGGCACGGCAAACATATCCGACGACGTTCCGCCTCCGCATCCTGAAATCAAAAAAACGCATATTAAAATGAGTAAGCAAATCCTTTTCATACCGCATTACCTCAATCAAGCCAAGGAGAGCCAAGCCCCTCAAGCCTTAAAAAATACTTACAGCTATACATTATTTATTTTACCACAAACTCTCCCCCGTGACAAGCATTTTAAAAGGAATAATTTTATCATTTTGCGTATAAACTTAAAATACAGGAGTGTGATTTGCTATGAATAAATCAAAAAAGACAAAAATAATATTTATCCTTATTTCACTTGCGGTCGGAGGTCTGTCTGCGTTCCTTACCCGAAACAATATGAATGTGTTCGATATGATACAAAAACCGCCGCTCACCCCGCCCCCCGTCGTTTTTCCGATAGTGTGTGGGATTCTGTTCACTTTAATGGGCTATGGCGCAG
>JAZQSB010000014.1:0-1689 GCA_045629885.1 Eubacteriales bacterium
TCTCGAAAACACAACTTAGGCCCTCTGCATATATTTAAGCTTTAACTCTTCTATTACCTCTGTATAGCTTGCTTTACCGCTATCAATCCTTTTAAGATTCTTTATACTGTGTTCACTAACAGTCATACTTTCCACAGCAAAAGTTCCTTTTAGATTTTTTAAATTATTTTCAAAACCTCATTTACAAATGTTATATACCGTAAATAGAACGATGTCAACACTACCATCGCCTCACGATAGTTTAAGTACAATATTTTTTCAATATACATCAATAATACAGATAATATGGAAAATGGAGACAGTTAAAACAACTGTCTGCATAATGAATCAAAATAGATCAAAATTGTATTATTCCCACTCTATCGTTCCAACAGGCTTCGGTGTGAGGTCATAAAGGACGCGGTTTATTCCTTCCACTTCATTTGTTATACGCTCAGTGATGCGATGGAGCACGGCATAGGGAATTTCCTCTACTGTTGCGCTCATTGCATCCGTTGTGTTTACGGCACGGATAATTGCCGGCCAGCCTTCATAGCGCTTGTCGTCGCGAACGCCTACGCTCTTGAAGTCCGGAACAGCGATGAAATACTGCCATACCTTTTCTGCAAGACCGCAGTTGTCAAATTCTTCTCGAAGAATTGCATCAGCCTCGCGCAGCGCGTTAAGACGGTCACGAGTGATTGCACCAAGGCAACGAACTCCGAGACCCGGACCCGGGAACGGCTGGCGGTAAACCATAGCGTGGGGAAGACCAAGAGCTTCACCGACAACGCGTACTTCGTCCTTATAAAGAAGCTTTACCGGCTCTACAAGCTCCATAGCCATATCTTCCGGAAGTCCGCCAACGTTGTGGTGTGCCTTTACGCCGTCAGATTCAAGAATATCAGGGTATATGGTACCCTGAGCAAGGAAGTCAATTCCCTCAAGCTTTGCAGCCTCTTCATCAAAAACCTTTATGAACTCGCCACCGATTATTTTACGCTTACGCTCAGGCTCTGCAACGCCATTAAGAAGGTCGAGGAAGCGATCCGTTGCATCTATATAAATAAGGTTTGCATCAAGCTCCTTGCCAAAAACCTCAATAACCTGCTCACTCTCGCCCTTACGCATAAGACCGTGGTTTACATGAACACAGACAAGCTGTTTGCCGATTGCCTTGATGAGAAGGGCGGCAACAACAGAAGAGTCAACGCCGCCGGAAAGCGCGAGAAGAACCTTTCTATCTCCTACCTGCTTGCGGATTTCACGCACCTGCTCTGCGATAAACGCATCAGCAAGAGCTTTTGTGGTTATACGTTCCATTGATTCGGGGCGTATATTGTTCTGCATAATGATTTCCTCCATTTATCATAAGTAAAAATAAAACTAATCAAAGAGCGGTGTTGAGAAATATCTCTCCGCGGTATCCGGCAGCACGGTAACAACCGTCTTGCCCGGTCCGAGCACCTTTGCAAGCTTAAGCGCCGCTGCAACATTTGTTCCGCTGGATATTCCGCACATAATTCCTTCTTTTGAAGCAAGCTCTTTTGAAACGTGGATTGCTTCTTCGTCTTTTACAATGCAGATATCATCATATATATTGCAATTTAAAATTTCAGGGATGAGTCCGTCGCCTATACCCATCTGAACGTGGGTTCCAATAGACCCTCCGGAAAGAATTGCCGCGTGCTCCGGTTCTACCGCCCAGAT
>JAZQSB010000015.1:0-1897 GCA_045629885.1 Eubacteriales bacterium
AAGCAACGTGCAATCTGCATATAGCGGTCAAAGCCTGCAACCATTGATAACTGCTTATAAAGCTGCGGTGACTGCGGAAGTGCATAGAATGAACCGTTGTGAATACGGCTGGGAACAAGGAAATCTCTTGCACCCTCGGGAGTTGATTTGATAAGAATGGGAGTTTCAATTTCAATGAAATTGTTTTCGTCGAAATAGTCTCTTGTAACCTTTGCAATCTTGTGACGGAGAAGAATGTTTTTCTGAAGATCGGGTCTTCTCAAATCAAGATAACGGTATTTAAGACGGATAGCTTCACCCGTCGGGCAATTTTCAACGATTTCAAAGGGAGGAGTTTCACTCTTGCCCAAGATACGAAGGTCTGTAACTTCGATTTCAATATCACCCGTGGGGATATCTTTGTTTTTTGATGAACGCTCACGGACAAGTCCTGTTGCGGCGAGAACATACTCACTGCGGACTGAAAATGCTTTATCAAAAATATCCTTTGCGGTATTTTCGTCGAATGCAAGCTGTAAAATACCCGTGCGGTCACGCAAATCAACAAAGATGAGAGCGCCGAGGTCACGACTTCTCTGCACCCAACCCATAACCGTAACGGTTTTACCTATATCGGAAGCACGAAGCTCACCGCAATAATTTGTACGTTTTAATCCTGTCATAAGTTCCATAACGTTTTATCCTTCCGTATTGAAAAAATTAAGTGCGTCTGCAGCCTGAACTGCTGCCTGTTGCATCAGAAAGCTCATAAATCTGTCGGGAAGCTCGGAGAGCTTAATGCTTTCGGTTGCACCCGATGACATATCTTTGATTGTTGCTTCATCGTTTTTGATTTCGTCCTCACCGAGGACGATAACCGTCTGTGCACCGACTTTGTTTGCAAGCTTCATCTGTGCTTTCATTGAACGGCCGCCGAGGTCATAAAGTACCGATGAACCGTCAAGTCTTAATTCTCTTGCAAGCTCGACTGCTTTGAGCTTTGCTTCATCACCGATTGTTACGATGAAAAGCTCGGGTTTTCTTTCTTCGGGGAAGCGGCGATTCTGTGCTTCAAGTAAAAGCATAAGTCTTTCAAGTCCCATGCCGAAGCCCAAAGACGGGATTGACGGACCGCCGATTTCTTCAATAAGACCGTCGTATCTTCCGCCGCCACAGACAGTACCCTGTGCACCGATGTCGTTTGACACAAATTCGAAAACAGTCTTTGTGTAATAGTCAAGACCTCTTACTATTGTCGGATTGATTGTATATTCAATACTCTGAACGTCAAGATAGCTCTGAACCTTTTTGAAGTGGTCATCACATTCTTCGCAAAGATAATCGAGAATCTTGGGAGCGTCTTTTGCAATATCCGAGCATATCGGGCTCTTACAGTCAAGAATACGCATCGGGTTTTTCTCAAGTCTTTCAAGACAAGTGTGGCAAAGCTCTTCTTTCTTACTTTCAAAGTATTCCTTTAATGCTTTATGATATTCTGCACGGCACTTCGGACAACCTATTGAGTTTATCTGCAAAGCGATGTTATCAACCTCAAAGAAATCGAAAACCTGTGCCGCCAATGAAATAACTTCTGCATCAGCTGCAGGGTCAGATGTACCGAAGCACTCAACACCGAACTGGTGATGCTCGCGCAGTCTTCCCGCCTGCGGCTTCTCATAGCGGAAGTTCGGTGCTATGTAGTAGACCTTGAGCGGGAGTCCCTTTGCGTGGAGCGAATTTTCGATAAACGAGCGGACAACGCTCGCAGTTCCCTCGGGGCGGAGCGCAATGTGGCGGTCGCCCTTGTCGTAGAAGTCGTACATCTCCTTCTGGACAACGTCGGTTGTTTCGCCCACGCCGCGGTCAAAGAGAGCAACGTCCTCAAATGTCGGGAAACGGATTTCGCGGAAGCCGAAAC
>JAZQSB010000016.1:0-2814 GCA_045629885.1 Eubacteriales bacterium
GTCGATTTATGCAGGACTCGACCCCGAGCCAAATCTAAAGATTGGCGAGCGGGTCCAGAGGACGCAGAAATCGACCATATCAAAAGTGGAGCACGGTTGCCCAAATCCGTGGCCGCATTTATACATAGCAAGCAGCAAGCATGCAAAAGCAAAGCGCGAAGCCGTTAACAGCTAAACAATAATTACTCTGTTGCACAGAGCGGATGAAAGATAATGGCGAACGTTGTCGATCACACTAAACGGTATTGACTCCGGGGGTTCGCCTTAAGGCCTTGACTTCCCTATAGCGTATAGCGAAGGTTATCATCGGACGATAACCCGGAATCCCGACTTCGGATCCCTTAAAACCCAGCAGCCATAGCACTCTGCATCGTTATTGTTCTTTTCTGCAAAAACAAATCCGATGACTCTATTGTCTTTAAGGATCAATTTTTTGCTTTCGGTATCATACGTGCACATATCCGCATCCAGTTTCATTATTGCGAGCGCCGCAGCCCAACTTACGACCCCATAGTATCGGTGATTCGTCCCGTATGCTTTTGCATCACTCACATTGAACTGCTCTTTTTTAAAATAGCAGCATGTTTGCCCCATCGCTTTCAACCATTGGTCTTTCGTTTCATCTGGAACAAAAGCCTTAGGCCAGGCGACCGGGTTATCCTTATTGGCTTTCATTATTCCAATCGCCCATTCGCCAAACTTCTGCGGAACTTCCTTCGGCAGATAAATCTCCGCGCCTTCCCCGATGTTTTTCAAAGCTCCGGTTTTTATTTCATCAACCGGCGTCTTAAATACAACCTTGCCTAATGACGAGCAACCTAAGAATTGGGATTCTCTGACAATTTTACTTTCTAAATTCGGGAAATTCCAAATAAGTGAAGTCAAAGAAGTGCATCCATTAAAGACTTCTTTCGCTCCAAAACTCTTCAGCCCCTTTCCGGCGATCAAATTGACGAAATCGGGCGGCAAGGACGTGCAATTTTTGAATGCAGAAGACAATATCTCTTCAAGATTGGGAGAAACCGTGAGCTCTGAGAGCTTTTCGCAGCCTACAAACGCGCTCTCTCCGATCGATGTAGCAGAAGGCATATCCACCTTCTTTAATGATTTGCAAGCATTAAACATGTAGCTGGATATCCCCACGGCAGCAGGCATGGAAACCTCTTCAAGAGCCTCGCACCCATTAAATACAGAACCTTCAACTGTCGTGCAGGCGTCAAAAACGAACTTACCAGCAAGTTTTTTACATCCCGAAAATGCGCTACCTTTTATTGTGCTACATACCTTAAATGAACGCGGAGAGAAGTTGACCAATTCCGAGCAGCCCGCAAAAGCTGATGTAGGAATATTTTTCAGGTTCTCATTTAAGACTACATTCGTCAATGAAGTACATTGATAAAAATTGTACCCGCTCATGGCATCGGCTCCTCTGATAAAAGTGCAGTCGGGCGCAATAAATTCCGACAGTCTATCCTTATGTTCCTGCAAATACTTTCCTTTACTATTAGAGGAAAAATAATCAAAACTCGTTACTATAAATGTTTTAGATTCATCCTCATTGTAAATCTTGCGGGAGAAATCTATCGGATATACTTTTTCGTCATCTCTCAAAAACTCTGCCGTAAATGTCATGTGCTTAGAGGGAGTTTGTACGCTGGTAGAAACAGCAAGTGCATTCGAACCTTCTTTTCCTGTCGCAGCTAACTTCCAAATGTTGTGATTGTCGGTTATATAACCATAGGTTTTCCCATCAGTATGCGTATAATCGACTTTATACGTCCAATATGTCTCTTCGGCCTCTTCGGCGAAGAGCGTCTGCGCCGATACAACAAAGCAAGAAAGCATAAATAGAAGAATACGTTTCATTGTCATTTACTCCTTGTTTAGTAAAAATAAAAAATCACCGCAGAGATAATCTCCGCAATAAAAATTTTTGGCGCAAGACGGCGCTAAAGGCGACGCTGCAAATTTCAGTAAAGGAATGGGGGGGGGTACAAGAAACGATGTCTGCGCCGACAGACGCAGATAACGCAAGTTTCACATTATCGAGAAAAATCCCGCTCATAAATCCTAAGCTTATTATATCACTTTTCAGATTACAGACGCAAGTAGTCGGAGTATTTATTAGCACAATTTACACCATATTTGATATAATGTGCGACTGTATCTTCAGGAGGAAAAAATATGCATCCCTATCGCACCAATACTTGCAACGAACTTCGCGCCGCAGACGCGGGCAAAACCGTTAAACTTTCAGGCTGGATTTTCCGCCTTCGCGACCACGGCGGAATTCTCTTCGTCGACCTCCGCGACCATTACGGTCTTACCCAGATCGTCATCCATCCTTCGCGTCCTTTCTTCGCTCTCGTCGAGAAGGCTCACCTCGAGTCCGTCATCACCGTAACGGGCGAGGTCAAGCTCCGCACCCCCGAGACGATCAACGCCGATCTTCCTACCGGCGAGATCGAAATCGAGGCCAACGAACTCATCATGGAGTCCCCCTCCCAGGTAACTCCTTTATATATACCCGACGAAAAGGCCGACGAATCCGAGGAAATGCGCCTTCAGTACCGCTTCCTCGACCTCCGCCGCGAAAAGCTCCACAAAAACATCATTCTCCGCTCCGAGATCATCAAGTACCTCCGCGAGCAGATGTGGGCGAAGGGCTTCAACGAGTTCCAGACGCCGATTCTTACCGCTTCATCGCCCGAAGGCGCGCGCGACTACCTCGTTCCGAGCCGCATCCACCGCGGAATGTTCTACGCCCTTAAGGGCATGGCCTACGAGGAAGAGATCACCGATGCGGAAAAAGCC
>JAZQSB010000017.1:0-2465 GCA_045629885.1 Eubacteriales bacterium
ACCGCTTGGCCTCCGACTTATTATTTCCAATCCCGCAGGGTGAGAAGTCTTCGGTACCTTTAGTTATATTGATAACTTTCCCTGAGGTGCATCTCGCATATCCGGATTTGACCATGAAGATCATCCCCTGTCTGCCGGAAACAACATCCCCCGAACGGAGCTTTTTCGCCGTCATTGCGCGGGTGGAATAAAGATATCTTCCCCGGCCTTGCAAATCGCGCAGAACTGCATCGGCAGTCGCAGCAACAAGCTCCTTTTCACCGGAGGGAACTGATGCAGCACCTCGTGCCGCATTAATATATTTATTTTTGAAGGAAGACAATGATGACTCAATTTTACTGCGTGCAGCTAAGATTACGCTTTCAAAAAACGTTCCGTCAACATACGACTTTGAAACCACCGGATCAGAGGACGAGCCTCCCTGCGCCGATGTGACAAAAACAAGCGCAAAGCACAGAACCGCCGCGAGAAAACAAGCCGTTATTCTCCTCTTCATAGACAGGTTCTCCTTATTTTTCCTTTGAAATTTCGTAGCACAGAATCTTTAAGCTGTCGGCAAAATGAACGTTTTCAATCTCTACACCAAGCTCGGTTGCAGAAAGGTCAACGTTTGTAAAATTCCAGATTCCGCGCACACCAAGCTCTGCAACCTTGCGCGCCATATCGCGAGCAAGCTCACGCGGCATTGTAAGCACAGCCACGTCAAACGGATTTTCATCAAATTTTGCTTCCATCTCTCTTATATCAAGAATTGGAACATCGCCGATTTTAGTACCAATAAGCTGGGGGTTTACGTCAAAAGCCGCCGCAAGCTCAAAACCGCTGGTCTTAAAGCTGAAATTGTTTACAAGCGCATGCCCAAGATGTCCCACGCCAATTATCGCGGCAGTATGCTTTCTGTCCACACCGATTATAGATGCAATTTCAGAAAGAAGGCTCTCAACGTTGTAACCGTATCCCTGCTGACCGAATCCGCCAAAGCAGCTAAAATCCTGACGTACCTGAGATGCTGTGAAACCGAGGTTATTTGCCAGAACGCTTGAGGATACACGGCTAACACCGCTGCGAGAAAGCTCCTTTAAGCATCTGTGATATTTCGGTAATCTGCGTATTACAAGCGGCGAAATATATCTCTCGCTCATCTCAATCTTCCTTTCTTTGGCAAGTTGTGTCTCTTATCTGTCAAGCTTAGACATAACATAATCTGCAAACTCAGCACAGGTTGCTCCGTCTGCTCTCCCCGTTATCTTAAGCTTCTTCTCGTCATACATGCATACATCAAGTGCATCAGCAAGACGTTCAGACTTTTCAACCTCTCCGATATGCTCGAGAAGCATAACAGCTGCGCGGAGCATACTGCACGGGTCTGCAAACTTGTCTCTGCCCTCTGCCACCATACGCGGAGCCGAGCCGTGGATTGCCTCAAACATTGCATAGCGCTTACCAACGTTTGCGCTGCCTGCAGTACCTACGCCACCCTGGAATTCTGCAGCCTCGTCGGTAAGGATATCACCATAGAGGTTCGGAAGCACCATTACCTGGAAATCACGACGACGCTTTGTATCAACAAGCTTAGCGGTCATAATATCTATGTACCAGTCGTCAAAAGAAATCTCCGGATACTTTGCTGCAACCTTCTTGCAGGCATCAAGAAACTTTCCGTCCGTTGTCTTGATAACGTTAGCCTTTGTAACAGCAGTTACACGGCTCTTGCCCATCTTCTTTGCATACGAGAACGCAAGCTCTGCAATTCTGTCACAGCCCTGGCTGGTTGCAACTGTAAAGTCAATTGCAAGGTCATCCGTAACGTTGACGCCCATACTTCCCACAGCATAGCCACCCTCGGTGTTCTCGCGGAAGAACATCCAGTCAATGCCCTCACTGGGAACTTTTACCGGACGCATATTCGCGAAAAGGTCAAGCTCTTTTCTCATTGCAACGTTTGCGCTTTCGATATTAGGCCACGGATCTCCTGCGCGAGGAGTGGTTGTGGGTCCCTTCAGTATAACATGGCAAGCCTTAAGTTCCTCAAGAACATCTTCCGGAATAGCTTTGTTTGCCGCAACGCGGTTCTCAATTGTAAGACCGTCGATGGTGCGAAACTCTATCTTGCCTGCATCCACCTCGTCCTTCAGGAGATATTCAAGAACGCGGTGTGCTTCTTTTGTAATAGCCGGACCAATGCCGTCACCGCCGCAAACGCCGATAATAATCTTCGGGAGCGCGGCATAATCTATAAACTCGTTTTCCTTCTTCATTGCTTCAATACGCTTAAGCTGAAGTGCAATGATCTTCTCAAACTGCTTCATTGTGTTTTCCATTGTGACATTTCTCCTTCTTTATAAACGATGCAAAAAAATCTTAAAATTCAAAACATTCTCCGCATTATATAATTTTAATCTTTTTTTGTCGCTTTGTCAACTTTTATGCCGCGTTTTTTATACTTTATTCTCAATTTCGTCATT
>JAZQSB010000018.1:0-5472 GCA_045629885.1 Eubacteriales bacterium
TCATCAATGTCCGTTTCCGAGTTTTTTTCAAATACCTCATCTTGTGCCGGCTGGACTTCTACAGAGTTTATTCAAAAATGGAACAAGTTCTCCTGCGGACAAATTCATGCCGAATTTGTTTTTCGCAGAATATGGGAAGGCGGATACATTTCCGAATCAATGCACTACGCAGGACTCGCCGCCGACACTTTCTCAACTGATCCCTCCGGCATTTTCCCATTTAACGCCCACAATCACGTTTCCCTCTCACCGTGGGGTTATCCGGATATTTCTTTTGGCGACATCGGTCTCTTCGTATTGGTAATGCAGGACGCCCTCTCAGTACTCGGTTTTACCGAAGGCGAGCTCGACGGTTTCTTCGGTCCACGCACTTTAAGTGCACTCACACGCTTTCGTGCTTTGTACGGACTGGAAAGCAGCAAAACCTGCGACAAAAACACATGGCGCATTCTCACCTTCTACGCCTGTGGTTGCGGCGTGACTCCTCATTGCAAATATGTTTCTAGAAACAAAGCAATTTTATGATTGATTTTCATGGAGCTTTCATATATAATGTAATAAAATAAACATTATCCAACCGGAGGTTTCCATGCCAATTAAAATTCCGGACGCGTTACCTGCGCGTTCTATCTTAGAAAACGAAAATATATTTGTAATGTCGGAAGCGCGCGCATCTACACAGGATATTCGTCCGCTCCGCATACTCATATTAAACCTAATGCCAACAAAAATAACAACCGAGACTCAACTTTTGCGTGCTTTGTCCAACACCCCGTTGCAGATAGAATTTGACCTTCTTAAAACCGCAACACACCGTCCAAAGAACACATCAAGCGAACATCTCGACTCGTTCTACAAAGATTTCTCCGATATAAAGAATAAAAAATACGACGGTATGATTATCACCGGCGCTCCCGTCGAGACGCTTGAATTTTCAAGTGTTGACTATTGGCCCGAGCTTTGCGAGATTATGGAATGGACAAAAACGAATGTATTTTCCACTTTCCATATCTGCTGGGGTTCACAGGCCGCGTTATATTATCACTACGGCATCGGAAAATCGCAGACCGATAGCAAGGTTTTCGGCATTTTCCGTCACGAGAACCTTAACCCCAAATGTCCGCTCCTACGCGGTTTTGACGACATTTTTTATGCCCCTCACTCACGTCACACCGCAATTGATGAGCAAGCGCTCTCAAATTGTGAAAAGCTCGAACGCCTGGCTTTTTCAAAAGATGCCGGAACATACCTTATCGCAAGTCTCGATGGCAGACGCATCTTCGTCACGGGGCATCCCGAGTATGACGCAGGAACACTTGCAAGCGAATATGAGCGCGACGTAAACTTAGGCAAGCCTATTGAAATCCCCAAAAATTACTACGAAAAAGATGATCCTTCTCTTGCTCCGATTGTCACATGGCGTGCACACGCACACCTTCTCTACACCAACTGGCTCAACTATTACGTATACCAGAATACACCGTATAACGTCGATGAAATCAACTAAAATATTAATATAAGTTAAACGCCGGCAAACAAGATTGCCGGCGTTTTTTATCTGCACTTTTCTTTGGCAGTTTCAATAAATTCTCTGGCTGCCCGCGAAAGATACTTTTTCTTATGATACGCAACGTAAAGTATACTCTCACTGAACTTATTACCGAGCGGAATTACAGTAACCGGAGAATGTGCCGAATTCAATACATCACGGTGACGGCGCAGAAACATTTCCGGATACACTGTTATCCCCATTCCCCTGCACGAAAGCTCAAAAAGTGTTTCTATATTTTCCGCCTCAAGAATTACCTTCACGTTTTTATTCTCCATACGCATATATTCTTCAAACATATCCCGAATTCGGTTTCCGCGTGATAGGAGAATAAACGGTTCTTTTTCAAAATCACCTATTGCATACGCATCATTTCCAAGCTTCCCTGCAATTCTCTCCGGCACAATAAAATACAGTTTTTCGTGCATCAGCTCAACCGTTTCAATTTCGGCATGAGGACTCATGTCGGCACCTATATATAAATCAATGTGTCCGTGGAGCAGATACTCTTCAAGCATCTGTGAGTTGTTCTCTGTAACACTTATTTTTACATACGGATTTCCCTCACAGAATTCAGGAAGAATTTCCGGCAAAAATGCCGAACCGCGAGTATAAGAAATACCTATTCTAAGCGTTCCCTGCTCCGTATTTTCCATATCCAGAAGCTCATTTTCCATATCATGTCGTAACGATAAGAACTTGACGGCATAGTTATACATCTGTTCTCCGGCATATGTGAGTGTAAGTCCGCCTGTTCTGTCGAAAAGACGAACACCAAACTCTGTTTCCATCTTCTTTATATGATTACTTAGCGACTGCTGCGAAATATGCTCCTGTTCCGCAACTCTCGTTATGTTCTTTTCCTCTGCCACACGAACAAAATAACGTAAGTTCAAAAAGTTTACCATTCCCATCACCATTCTACATTTTACCACAGCCATTTAGTTGTGTCAATCAAAATAACAAAAGTGTTTTACTTGTCCGAAAATATGTCGTATAATTACTTTTGTTTTCGGAGGGATGGATATGAAACAGCACATCAAGGATTTTGGACTTATAACTCTCGGCACACTTATTGTTACCGTTGGGGTTTACTTTTTTAAGTTCCCGAACAATTTTTGTACAGGCGGCGTAAGCGGCATCTCCGTTATCCTGGGTGCCGTATCCTCCTTTCTTTCTGCAGGGGGATTCGTTCTTCTTATTAATACCGTCCTTCTTCTCGCCGGCTTTATATTCATTGGCCGAGGTTTCGGTCTCAAAACTGTTTATTGCAGCACGCTGATGTCCGTCGGTATTTACGCGCTGGAAACCTTCATTCCGCTCTCTGCACCGCTTACAACTCAACCAATCCTTGAGCTTTTGTTTGCAATTCTCTTTTCCGCACTCGGCGCCGCAATTCTCTTTTTTAGCGATGCTTCAACAGGCGGCACGGATATAATTGCAATGATAATAAAAAAATACGCCTCGATAAACATATCAAAGGCGCTGTTTCTTGCGGATTTTATAATAGTTATGCTCACCGCTTTCGTTTTCGGCATTGAAACATGGCTATTCTCGCTCATCGGTTTTACCGCAAAGCTTTTGTTTGTAAATAGTACGCTTGAAAGCATGAACCTTTCAAAGTACTGCACAGTCATAACCTCACCGGATTATGAGGAACAAATTTGCGATTTCATAACCCACACTCTGAAAAAGACCGCAACGGTGAGCAACTCTTACATCGGCGCATATAACGGAGACAGAAAGTCCGTCCTTCTTGTTGCGCTGACGAGAAAGCAGGCAATTTACCTTAAGAAATTCGTAAAAGAGCTTGATGAGAAGTCGTTTATCATTATAAACAACACAAGCGAAATTTTAGGACGCGGTTTTCACGAAATGGTCTGAACGTCAACAACCTCAGCAACATTCCTCTGTACCGTAAAACATATATCAAGTTCAGCAAAGCGCATCCGGTACACCCGTTCGCTGTCATCCTGATACGACGGGCGTGGATCCTCAGCAATGCATCCCAAAACAGCTTTTCGCTTATCTTCAGGGATTATACACAGCAAATTTTCAGGAAACTTAACCCGAAGCCGCTCGCGCGGAATTTCATCGGTATATCCTCCGCTTGCTTCCGGATGCATATCGGCATAAGGAATATACGGCTTTATATCATAGATAGGTGTCATGTCAAGAAGGTCGGCACCGGAAACTATCAGCACATTGCCCTCATCCGCCGTCGATTCAACGCGCAAAAGCGCAACCGACGACAACCCAAGCCCGTTCGGACGGAAAGGTGAGCGGCTTGCAAATACGCCTATTCTCTTATTTCCTCCAAGCCGGGGCGGGCGAACTGTGGGAGACCACGTCTTGCGGAGTGCTTTTGAAAAGCCAAACAAAAGCCACAGGTGTGAAAAGCCCTCAATCCCGCGTAATGCATCGGGATTACGGTATTTCGGAACGAACACCACTCTCGCCGTAAGCTCCCCGACAAGCCCGCTCTGGCGTGGAATTCCAAATTTGTCCTTAAAGTCTGTGCGGATATACGCAACAGGCTCTATTGTGTTTTTATCCATAACATAACACCTCTCATATAAGTGTATCACACTATCACAAAAAAAGACAGCGCTTTTTAGAACAGCCCGGCTTGTGGTAATACAAGCCGGGTTGCTGTTTTTCTTAATCCAAAACAATTAATGCAATGAACACAAGCATCTCCTGCCCAATGTTCTTTATACCGTGCCCCCCACCAGACGGAGTGTAGGTTACCGTTCCCGGCTCAACTTCGATTATGCTTCCGTTGTCGCTGTATTCACCCTTACCCGAAAGAATGTAGTACTGCTCACACTCACCGGTGTGGATGTGATATCCCACTTCTTCACCAGGCTTTAACTCAACGCGCGCAAACATACGGACTTTTTCATTCTTTCCCGGAAATTCCGCAAGGTTTGCAAGAGTCATTTTCTCTTTTCCCGCATCATTGAGTTCTGCTCTGATGCTAAGCTGTTCTTTTGTCTTAATCATTTTCTTTTCTCCTATACATTAAATTCCCGAGCAAGCAGGTCAATTGTTATTCCTGTATTCAGCTCCATCGCATCTATTGGATAAATAATCTTTATATAACCGTGATAAAACTTATTCTTGAAAAACTCGGCGATTTCCGATCTGCTTTTGCCCATTTTCAGCATACCTACTATTTCCTGTGCCGTCTCGGCTGCACTTTCACGGGCTTTGCGAAGATAAAGCTTTGCCTCTTCTCCGCTGACAACTCCGTAATGCGGAACAAGAATCCTATCAGCACCAAGCTTTTCCACTCGGCTTATTGATTCAATTACCATATCATATCCCACAAGATAAGAAGGAACAACATCATCTTTCCCATTGTATACACCAATGCTTTCGCAGCTTAACAACAGCTTGTGTTCCTCGCAATAATATCCCACAGAACAACGCGTATGCCCCGGCAGGTTGAGCACGCGAAACTCCATATCCCCGGCCTTTATCATATCTCCGTCTGCCACAGAAATATCGACAGAAAGACTGTCAATCAAATCTTCATATTCTTCCACACCGCACGTTTTGGCAAACTTGCTGTCAAGGTCGCGCATAACCGCGCGAGCAGTGGGCTTTGCAAAAATCTTCGCCGCATATTCGCCCGCAACAATCTTTGCATCCTTCCATATTTTTTTTGCATAAACACTACCCAGTGCGTGGTCATAATGGGAATGTGTCAGAAAAATATAGTCGAGTTTTCTCTTCCCGAGTATCTTCTTTATGTTCTGCGCAACTGCATCTCCAGTGAACGCAAATCCCGAGTCATACAGTATCGCGCATTTTCCGTCATCTATGAGAAATGAGCTGTCTGCCTGATGCGCACGCACATCATAAATCTTTATTTTTTCAGTCATACAAAACCTCTGTTCTTAAGCCGAAGGGAGTCG
>JAZQSB010000019.1:0-11459 GCA_045629885.1 Eubacteriales bacterium
GTGCAGAAGATGGAGTATTGTTCGGTTTTGAAGGTACATCGGTGAGGGAAGAAGATGCGCCTTTAGCTCAGTTGGTAGAGCAACTGACTCTTAATCAGTGGGTCCTGGGTTCGAGTCCCCGAAGGCGCACCAAAGCTTAAAAATATGGGCGAGCGTCGAGACAGGGAAGAGAGAATGGCCCGTTGGTCAAGCGGTCAAGACACCGGCCTCTCACGCCGGTAACGGGAGTTCGATTCTCCCACGGGTCACCAAACCCTAATTTAAATTGAATATGTAGTTGGTGAATATTGCGGTGAGGGTCCACCTGTTCCCATTCCGAACACAGAAGTTAAGCTCACCTGTGCTGACAATACTTGGCTGGAGACGGCCCGGGAAGATAAGGCTTCGCCAACATCATATATTACCGGGTAAGAAAAATCTTACCCGGTATGCTTTTTAGCAATATGCAATCGAGTTGTTTAACAAGCAACTGCACAATCTTGTCATAGAAATTTAACAGAAAAGAGTGGGTTAAATGGAACTTTTAAAAACACTTGCACCGTACATATCAATGTCGCTTAGTATTGCAGGTCTTGTTTCAATGATTCTTGCGTCAACCGTAAAAACAAGGAGTATGAGACTTATCCTTACGTTTGTTTTTTTTGGAAATTTTCTTGTTGCGACAAGTTATCTTATTGACGGAAACAACAATGGAGCCGCCTGCTGTTATATAGGAGCAGCGCAGGCACTTATAAATTATTTCTTTGATAAGAACAACAAACCCATTCCGAAGTGGCTTGTTGTGATTTATGCAGCGGTAATTGTCGGCATAAATCTGGCTGTTCTTACAGAGATTCTTGACCTTCTCGCGATTATTGCATCACTGACGTTTATTCTGTGCATTGGTCAGAGCAACGGCGCAAAGTACCGTTTCTGGACGATTGTAAATATGGTACTGTGGATAACATACGATATTATAAAAGGTTCTTATGCAGCGCTTCTTACCCACATATCGCTTCTTCTTTTCACTGTACTTGGCAAGCTTATTCACGACCGAAAAAGAGACAAAGAAGGTATTTAGTTTTCAAAGCACGCAGGTGGTATGACTTGTGTGCTTTGTTGTGTTGTGTGGCATAATAAACTAACGGCTTAGCGTCGGAGAAAACGCTTTATTTTAAATTCCCCAAATGAGATATTTGCCAAAACCTTGCTTGGATGCTTTTTCTTGAATAGAAAAAACATTTATGGTATAATGGTTAAGGTGATATTATGAAGGATAAAGTTTGTATTATAACGGGGGCAGGGGGCGGAATCGGCTCGGCAATAGCGCAGGCGCTTTTTGTTCGCGGATTTAAGCTTGTTTTAATGGGGCGCAATGAAGAGAAGCTCAAGAAAACCGCGAGTGGCAGAGAGTGCCTCATTCTCCCGGGAGACATCTGCGACGATGATTACATTAAAGAAGTGTTTGAGAAAACTATTGCCGTCTACGGCGGGGTTGATTTTTTAATTAACAATGCAGGTGTTGCACAGTCGAAAGCTTTTGAAGAAATTTCAATGGCGGAATACGATGCGATTATGGCTACCAACGCAAGAGCACCGTTTCTTATGTGCAAAACAGCACTTCCGTATCTTATGAAGTCATCCTGTGGAACGATTATTAATATTGCATCTGTAACGGCGCATCACGGGTATGCTTTGCAAAGTGCATATGCCGCATCGAAGCACGCGTTGCTCGGCTTCAGCAAGGCGCTTAGCAAGGAATATTACGAAAAGGGAGTAAGGATTCATGTAATAAGCCCGGGCGCGGTGTTTACTGATATGGTCATGATATCCAGACCCGACCTGACGGGGGAGGGCATGCTGCTCCCCGAGGATATAGCAGAGACCGTTCTGTATCTTATAAAGATGCGGGGTAGCGCTTCGGTTGCAGACGAAATAGAATTGCACAGAGAAACAAAAGAGCCGTTCATGTAATAATTACGCAACTGTTTAAGACAAAAAGGAGATTTTTGGAAATGAGTAAGCGTGAACAAGCAGTGGAAAATCATAAAAAAGGATGCAACTGCGCACAAGCGGTGGCGTGTGTGTTCGCAGACAGATTAGGATATAGCGAGGACGAAATATTCAGACTTACCGAAGCTTTTGGAGGTGGCATGGGAGGAACTCAAGGTGTTTGCGGTGCTGTAAGCGCCATGGTTTTTGTAGCCGGAGCAATTAAAAGCTATGGGATGGACAAACTTCCCGAAACAAATAAAAAAGAAAGCTACAATTTTGCCCGTGAACTAATGGAATGGTTTCGATCCAAGGTGGGAACAATCACATGCGGAGAAATAAAAAGCCAAAACCTTCGCTCGTGTGACGGATGCATAGAGGATGCTGTTGAAATACTGGAAGAATTTCTGGGGGAATAAGAACAACAAAAAAAGGTGGAGTTTATGAAAAGACGAATACTGATAATTATGGCGTGTGTTGTATGCGTTTTATCTTCAATGTGTGCGACTGCAAGTTCCGGTGAGACAGAAGCTCAATGCGGCTTTGCAATTGTTATCAACGGACAGATGACGGAACACACCTCTGTTATTCGCGACAATACACACTATCTTCCGGCGCGGACAATCTTTGAAAAAATCGGGGCATATGTATTTTACAGAAGCTGCGACCACAGAATGTTAGTTCTGTCGCGTGACGGAGATATAATACAGCACGTTGTAGGCTCTCGTGCAATTACGGTCAACGGAGAAGAAAAAAGCTTTCCAAATCCGTCTGTTTCTGAAAACAACGTGACCTACCTGCCGATAGATATGATGTCTACAGCTTTTCGCACAAATGCAGTTTCGTTTGACAATCAACAGATAATTATACGAAAACCAATCTCAAATACTGATTATGGCAAAGCAGTTAATGATGCGTTGTATGCAAGCAATTACAGCAATTTTTACCCCGAAAAATTCAAAAGATACATAAATTATCATATTAAAAAACCTGATTTGAGTATGCAGAATGTTGTTTTCATGGTAAATCTGGGATTGGATTTCCCTTTTTATGAAAACGTGGCAGTGATTGCAAACCCTTATGACCGTACGGTTCTGGTTAATAAGTATAATCAGCTCCCATGGAATTTCAAACAGAACAACCTTGTCAATATGGACAGAAAATATACGGTGAATGACGGAAAGCAATATCTTCTTGAAAGTACAGCTTATGAAAGTTTTGTCAGGATGGCAGATGCTGCGAGAAAAGAGGGTATTTCAATCAGAGCGGTTTCGGCATACAGAACCGAGGATTATCAAAGAAGACTATACAACAAAAAGATAAGAACATTGGGTAAACTCAATGTGGATAATTATTCGGCAAGGGCCGGATTTTCCGAACATCAGACAGGTTTGGCTGTTGATATAAACTCTACGAAAAATTCGTTTGAGAACACGGATGTATTCAGGTGGCTGCAAAACCACGCGCACGAGTATGGGTATATTTTAAGATATCCGAAAGGTCAGAAATGGATTACTGGATATGAATACGAGCCGTGGCATTACAGATACGTTGGCAATGATGCCGCAAGGATAATACATCAGGAAGGCTCAACCTATGAGCAATATTATGCGAAATATATATCTGTAAACGAATTCAGATAAATTACAATTTACATTAAAAGGAGAATAGAACAATGAAAGAGATAAAAACAAGCAATGCACCGGCGGCTGTCGGGCCGTACTCGCAAGCGGTTGTGATAAACAATACGGTGTTCACATCAGGTCAGATTCCCGTGAACCCGGTGACGCAAGAAATTCCGGAAGGTATTGAGGCGCAGGCAAATCAGGTTTTCACAAATCTTAAAAATTTGCTTGAAGCATCGGGAACAAGCCTTGCAAAAACGGTTAAAACAACTGTGTTTATTCAGGATATGAACGATTTTACAAAAGTAAATCTGATTTACGAAACGTATTTCACTGAGCCATATCCGGCGCGCTCCTGCGTTGAGGTTTCAAAGCTTCCCAAAGGGGTGCTCATTGAAGTTGAAGCAATTGCAGAAATATAGGAGAAAGGAAAAAACGTGATGTGAACACACGTCCTTTTCTTGCATATTTTATCGTATTATGGTATAATTTATAAAGATTTCTAAAAATAAAGGAGTTGCTTTCAAATGGTTCCCGCACTGATAGTTTTCGGCATTACATACGTTCTGCTCTTCACTTTCCAGAGGCTGCGCCCATATATCGCAATCTGCTCTGCTGTTGTGTTTTCGGTAATGTGCCGATTCACACTTCCCGAGATATGGAATGCGATTGACTGGAACGTTCTTATGATGATTGCAGGTACGATGGGTACGGTATATCTTTTTATTGTGTCAAAGATGCCTGATCTTTTGGCAGACATCATTATTGACAAGGTCCCGAATGTGAAGTGGGCAGTTGTCTGGCTTTCTCTTTTTGCAGGAATAATTTCCGCTTTTGTTGACAACGTTGCAACGGTTCTTATGATTGCACCTGTTGCTCTTGACATTGCGAAAAAGCTTAAGATAAACCCGATTGCCATGATTATTTCAATCGCGGTTTCCTCAAACCTTCAGGGTGCAGCGACGCTCGTCGGCGATACCACATCCATTCTCCTCGGCGGTGCGCTTGATATGACGTTCCTTGACTTCTTCTGGTACAAGGGCGCGCCCGGACTTTTCTGGGTAGTGCAGACCGGCGCTGTAGCGTCTGCGTTTATTCTTATGTGGCTTTTCAGAAAAGAGAAGCAGCCGATAGAGTCGCACAACCGCACAGAGGTGCGTGACCTTTTCCCGACAGTTCTTCTCGCGGGGACAATCGTTCTCCTTATTGTTGCATCATTTATCCCTAATAAGCCGGCGGAAACCAACGGATATATCTGCATGGCACTTATGGTAATCGGTGTTCTGCGCGAGCTTATCTTTAAGAAAAACAAAACCATCATCCGCGATGTTTTCAAGGAAATTGACTTTTTCACGCTTGGTCTTCTTGCCGGACTTTTTGTCGTTATCGCCGGTATTGAGGATAAGGGGGTTATTGATGCGATAAGCCAGCTTTTCTTAAAGCTCGGTAATAATAAGTTCTTAATTTACAGTGTTATAGTATGGGCATCTGTTCTTCTTTCTGCATTCATTGATAACATTCCGTATGTTGCAACAATGCTTCCAGTTGTTATGAGCCTTTCCTCGCAGCTGGGTATGGAGCCGACTCTTCTTGCATTCGGGCTTCTTGTCGGTGCAACACTGGGTGGAAACTTAAGCCCTATCGGTGCATCTGCAAACATCACCGGTATAGGCATTCTTCGCAGCGAGGGACATGAGGTGAAAACGCGCGATTTTATGCGTATCGGTGTTCCGTTCACGCTCGTTGCGGTGCTTTCGGGATACATTCTCGTTTGGCTTTTCTGGTGATAAAAAATGAAGGGTGCGCTTGTTGTAAATAACTTTCTGGCAACAGAGAAGTTCCGCGATATATATGCGCGGCTTGAAAACGCGTTCTCAGAGCGAGAGGTTTCCCTCTCGCTCTATACTAATTCATCCCTCTGCCACGTTCACGGTAAGGAAATCCCGTTTCGTGAAAAACCGGATTTTGTTCTCTTCTGGGACAAGGATATCTCTCTTGCACGCGCAATTGAAAAACGCGGGATTTTGTGTGTAAATTCTGCAGATGCAATTGAAAAGTGTGACGATAAGACGAAAATGCATCTTGCGCTGGGTGATATTCCATGCCCTAAAACGGTGATAGCACCGATGACGTTCCCAAGCATCGGGTTTACCGACACTGCTTTTCTTACAACAGTTGCCGAAAAGCTCGGCTTTCCAATTGTGGTAAAAGAGGTTTGTGGTTCATTTGGTGCTCAGGTATATCTCGCACAAAATTTTGACGAGCTTGTGAAAATAACGACCGCGCATCAGAGTGTGCCCCTTCTCTTTCAGGAGCTTATTAAAGAGAGCTTCGGGCGCGATATCCGTATAAACGTAGTCGGCGGTCGTGTGTGCGCAGCAATGCTGCGCGAGAGCCAAAACGGAGATTTCCGCAGCAACGTTACGCTTGGTGGCGGAACACTGCCATACTCTCCAAGTAATGCCGAATGCGAGCTTGCGCTGGGGGCGGCAGAACGGCTCGGGCTTGATTTTGCCGGAATAGATATTCTTTTTGGCAAAGACGGGCCTCTGCTTTGCGAGGTCAATTCAAACGCACATTTTAAGAGCACATATGACTGCACGGGCATTGATCTTGCAGACCTTATTGCCTCGCATATTATAGACAAATGCAGATCATAATACCCCCACAAAGTGGGGGTATTATCGCGCGGAAGAATATCAGTGGAGGAGACTATTTAACCGATGACTGTTTGGCTTGTATATGAAAAGGCGGGAGCGGAGCGCAATCGTGAATATATCAATATGCATATTGAACGCGGAAAAAAAAGAGGGATAAAGTTTATTCCAGTTCTGTGCGACTGCGGAATTCCTGAAGGTAAACCCGATCTTGCAGTAGTCCGCGCAATGCGTCCGGATGTATCAAGGCAACTTGAGGAACGCGGCGTGCGCTGCGTAAACTGCGCGCGTGTTTCGGAAATCTGCAACAACAAGGCAAGGACATATGAGTTTCTCCACGAAAACAATATCCCCGTAATACCGTGGGTTTCTGCACTTCCGCAAGACTCTCCGCCGCAGATTGAGAAATATCCGGTGGTTATAAAGCCGTGTTGCGGTCATGGTGGGGAGAATGTAACGCTTATTCACAGTGATGAGGAATATGAGCAGGCTCGAAAAAAAATCGCACCGGATGAATATGTAATCCAGCCGCTCGCGACGGAAACAGGGCGCGATATGCGCGTGTATATCCTAGGAGGAGAGGCGGTCGCCGCAGTGCTAAGAAGCGCGAAGGGGGATTTCCGCTCAAACTTTTCCCTTGGCGGAGAGGTCGAGGCGAAAAAACTGAGCCATGACGAGCTGTTGTTGGTAAAGCGCGTGTGCGAGCTTTTGCCGTTTGACTATTGCGGAATTGATATAATGTATCACAACGGCACTCCGGTTATAAACGAGATTGAAGACGTTGTCGGCTCTCGTATGCTCTATGCCACGCATGATATGGACATTGTCGATATGTTTGTTAATTATCTTTCCGGATTAAACATAACTGCGAAAAGTCATTGACTTTTCGCAGTTATGTTCTTTATCTGTTCTTTATAACAAACTCATCCTCGCTTGGCGCGGGAGAGATTACAATAATCTCTATTTCCTTTCCGTCAAAAAGGTCGTAGGCGCGCTCAGCTGCATTTCTGAACTTTGTTGAGGCATCTGCAACGTACAGACGTTCAAATGCCGAGAAAAGCTCGGGACTCTGCCCGCTTTCTGCGATGCAGTTGCCGTTATAGTTTTCATATACCGCCGAAATGGGAACATTTCCCACGGCGGTTTTTGCATCGGTGATAAAGCTCTCAAGTATTTCCGGCTTCGTGCCCGCTTTTCCGTCGTATGACAAAAGCTCGGTTTTTCCTTCGGCGGGGAAAGATATGTTGCAAAGGATTATTTCATCCGGCGAGAAGGAAGAGAGCTTCTTTATTGAAGAAACAAGATATTCACATGCTTTATCGGAATATGCCGATAACCATCGCACATTTCCGTTGTCAAGCCATATAATCTTGTTTTTAGTACGCGCGCTTTCTTCCTGGCTCTTGCGTGCTGCTTCATTGTCCTTAAAACAAGACATATAAAGCGCCACGCGATACCCCTTTTCCTTTGCCGAATGGATAACGCGCGAAAGTGTGCCGTCGTCACCCGATACAGCCGCGGCAGCCGCAAGCGGAGAATTCGAAGAAAAAGCAAGCGTTCCGTCCTCGGCCTTAACCTCAAGGACGAGCGTGTTTATATTGTTAGCTGTGGGCACTTCGGAAAGCGTTGCCGCAAACAGCTCTTCGCTTTTCACTTCACCTATCGGAATGAAAAGAGCCCGGATGCTATCTGCTTCTTCCGGAGCGGGAATTTCCTCTTTAGTCTCGGGCAAAATATTTTCCGGCGCAGCGGCGAGGGTTTCATCCGGTGATTCTATGATAAGATTTGCGGAAACATCGCTGTCGGAGGGCGTTCCCGTTTTCGGAGACAAAATCGTTCCGTCAAGCGTAAAGGTCATGTTGTCGTTTACAAAATACAGGACACCAGCGGCAATAACGCAAAGAGCGACGAGTATGGGAATAAGAATCCCTATACCTCCGCTTTTTGCACCTCTGTATCTTCGGTTTTGCTTTCTTGCTCTTCTCATAAAAGGCGAGCACCTCCCGGGAGATTTTATTCTAATGCCGTTTGGGCAGTCTCTTCTTCATCGGCATCAACGCTTAGTTTAAAGTATTCCGACTCGTCAAATTCCTCTTCCTCTGCAGGCGGTGCGGTTATGATACCGCGCGGGCACGCACTTGCACATTTGCCGCAGGAGGTACATTTGGAAATATCAATATATGCAAGACTTTCGACAATCTCAATTGCACCATAATTACAAGTTTTCTCACAAGCGTGGCATCCTATACATCCGGCCTCACATATCTTGCGCGTAAGGGAGTCGAGTGAACGGTTTGAACAGCGCACATTGTATTGGCTTTCGTGCGGAATGAGAGAGATAACGCCGCGCGGACAAACATCAACACATTTCCCGCAACCGTCGCACTTTTCGGCATCGACCTCGGCAACACCGGAAACGACGGATATCGCGCTGTGCGGGCAAGCTTCTGCGCATGAGCCAAGCCCCAGGCAGGAAAACTCACATACCTTACTTCCTCCCGCAAGATGACTCCCGGCAAAGCAGTCGCGTGCACCGGCATAAGTGTATTTATACTCCGCATCGTGACCGGAACAGCGGACAAATGCACGAAGCCTCTCTTTTTCAGGCTCATCCGGTGTCAGCTGAAGCTGGCACACAGCATTATCATCCTGGGATTTTCCAGAAACAGAATATATTGCACCGATTAAAAATGCAAGGAGAGCGCATACGCTGACAGCTGAGAGGATACTTAAAAAATAAGTCATTTTTATAATCATTCCTTTTCTCTTATCTGTTTGAAAATTTATTTTCAGAACTCGCGCTCCTTATATAAACTTAATGCCGGAAAAGCCCATAAAGGCAAGCGCAATAAGACCAAGCGTTATAAAAAGCATCGGCTCGCCCTCCAGCGCTTTCGCACAGCTTGTGTACTGCAGGTTTTCACGAATGGCAGCAAAGAGTACAGATGCGAGAATATAACCAACACCTGAGAAGATTCCGAAGAAAATCGCACCCAGAAATCCGTATCCGGAGCTTGTGCAAAGGAGCATAACACCGAGAAAAACGGAAGAAAAGCAAACCTCGTCAAAAGATATACCAAAGCGTTCATACAGCGCGGGAAAACGTGTTTCAAGAACATTCTCGCATATCTTCACACCTCCGCAAAGGACAAGAGTAAAAAGGAATGTGCGCATATATCCAAGGGATAGCGGAGTAAAAACAAGCCGGTTAAAAAAATATGCAACGATGGAGAAGAAGGCGAGAAGGATACCAACGGCTATGCCGCGCTTAGATGCCCTCTTTATATCTGTTGTATCGCGAAGAAGAGCCGGCGTTCCAAGAAGATGCGAGAAGACAAGATTTTCGGCAAGCACCGCACCGACAGAAACGGTGAGAAGATTTAAAATCATCATTTTTCACTGCCTCCCTTATTTGTTTTTAAATTGATGTATCGGACTGCGGCAATCAGCAGTCCGAAAAGGACCAGGGCACCCGCCGGAGAGATAAGCGCACCTATTGCAAAACGCTCTGGAATTATGCGCAGTCCCAAAAGTGTTCCGGAGCCAAAAAGCTCACGGAGAAATGACAAACAAAATGCGGCGACAAAGAACCCGAGTCCCATGCCCAGCCCTGCAAGTGCCGAGGCAGATACCTTTTCCTCCTGTGCGCTCAACGCCCGCGAAAAGGCAAGACCGCTTACGGTAAGTAGCGGAAGGTATATTCCCAGAACATCGCGTATCTGCGGAATGAAGAATCCAAGCAAAATCTCACACAGTGTGACAAAAAAAGCGGCAATTATCATAAATGAAATATTCTTCACGGGTGCAGGGATAAGCCTCCCGGTGAGTGACACGGAAACGCCGGTAAGAACAAGAACAAAAATCGCACACAAACCGAGCGCAATTCCGCCCGCAAGCGTCTTTGTGCCGCCCAGCAGCGGGGCTATGCCCATGAGCAGAAGAACAGATGCGTTTTCAATAACGATATTAGTTTTTAAAAACGGAAAAAGCTTTTTCATTTTACTGCCACCTCCTGTTCGGGTGAGAGCATAGCCGTAGTTTCGGCATCATTTCCGGCGGTGTGGGTAACAGAATGGGTGCTTTCCTCTCCGATAATAGCAGAAAGGAGCGTGTTCGTACCGGAAAGCAGAAGCGCACACGAAACAGCAACTGCCGCAAGTATCGCGCCGGAAACGGATGCTTTCTTCACGGTTTCCTTATCAGGCTTTGGCAAGAAAATTTTCGGTAATGTAATTTTCTTATCACTCATTTTCCGATTCCTCCTTGCAGTTGTTTTTCATAATGCCAAATCTGCGCGGACGGATATACCTGTCAATAAGAGCAGTCAGGCAGTTCATAACAAGAATAGCATACATAACGCCGTCTTCGGGCTCCCCGAAATAGCGGATAAGAACGGTGAGCACACCACAGAGAGTGCCGTAAATAAGCTTTCCCCGTGCAGTTATTGGACTTGTTGTATAATCCGTTGCCATAAACGCAGCGCCGAAGAGAAGGCTTCCGGAACAGACGGAATAGAGCATCCACAGCCACGCGGCATTTCCGCCGCGCGGGAAAAGAAAGGTAAGGACGGCAACTGTTCCGACAAGGCTTACTGGAATGTGCCACGATATAACGCGCCGCACGAGAAGGTATATCGCCGCGGCAACGATAACAACGGCGGAAACCTCACCAATAGCGCCGGCAACATTGCCAACAATAACATCGCGTAGCCCCGAAACGACATCGCCGCTACCCATTGAAATGTTTGGCAGAATACCAAGCTTCATTTTCCCAAGCGGTGTTACAGATGCGATAAAGTCAGGGGAGAGACTCTCCGGAGAGATATCGGCAACAAGCGGAAGTGCTCCGGAGGTAAGGCTCGGCTTTGTATAAAGCGATACAAGCAACGGGAAAGAGAGCAGAAATGCACGCGCCGTGAGCGCAGGGTTGAGAAAGTTTTTTCCCAGACCTCCATAAAGCTGCTTAACCACAATAATTGCAAATGCACCGCCGATTACGGGAATCCATAAGGGAGTTGGAACTGGAAGAGTAAGAGCAAGGATCATTCCCGTAACAACAGCAGATAAATCTCCGGTTGTTTTTTCTTTTTTTGCAATGCGGGCATAAAGCCGTTCGAAGAAAACGCAGGAGAAAACCGACACGCCGGTAAGCAAAAGAGCGCGCCAGCCAAAAAAGTAAACAGCCATAATAAGCGGGAAAACAAGAG
>JAZQSB010000020.1:0-5534 GCA_045629885.1 Eubacteriales bacterium
ATATAAAGGAACGGACAGCATCGTAAACATTCATTATTGTAAGATTGAATGCGGTAAGCAGAACAAAAAGCGTGGCAGTTATAAGCAGAATAACCGTCGCAATACGGCTTATACCATTTATCAAAAGTGCAGTAGGGTATCCGGCAAGCACACCGCCGTGAGATGCCGTCATTCCCGCCCATGACATATCGCATGTTCCGACAAATGCATGAGCAACGGCAGCGGCAAGGTACGGGATAAGAAGCGCACACACAACTCGCCATTTAACGGGCTTTCCGCGGCTTATTATAAGAAGCCCCGCAACGAGGATAAGTGAAAACGGAAGCACGATAAAACCAACGCCGACGGCGCCGCGTACAAAATCCCCTAAAAAGTTTACTACTCCCGCATCAACTCTGAAAAGCGAAAGGAACGTAAGCAAAGATAAAAACAGGGCAAGAAACGCCCAGCGCTGGTTAAGCTGTGCCCTTCTCTTCTGCGTTATACGGTTTGTTGATGCAGACTTTCTTCTGCGGGAGGATGTGCTTTTTCTCTTCGTTGCCGCAGTTGCCTTCTTTTTCTTCTGTGCCATAATATATGTAACTCCTCAAGATATTTATAAAATCACTAATTTATAGTATAACACATATCTTTTCAAATTTCAAATAATTTAAAGAACTGTCCCGCTAAAAAGCAGAACAGTTCTTTTCTTGCACATTAAACATTGAATCTGAAGAGAATAACGTCGCCGTCCTCAACAACGTATTCTTTTCCTTCACTGCGCATAAGTCCGCGCTCACGTGCAACAGCGGTAGAACCGCACTCGATAAGGTCAGTATATCTTATAACCTCTGCACGGATAAAGCCGCGTTCAAAATCTGTGTGGATTTTCCCCGCCGCCTGCGGAGCTTTCATACCTTTTGTTATCGTCCACGCGCGAACCTCGGGCTTTCCTGCTGTTAGATAAGAAATGAGACCGAGAAGTGCGTAGCAAACCTGAATCATACGGTCAAGCCCCGACTGTTCAAGACCAAGCTCAGAAAGAAACATTTCGCGCTCCTCCTCCGGAAGCTCCATAATTTCTTCCTCGAGCTTTGCGCATATAGGCAGAATCTGCGAGCCCTCGCCTTTTGCAAACTCGCGGAGCTTTGCAAAATATTCATTGCTGTCGATGCCAGATACGAAATCGTCTTCGGACATATTCGCCGCATATATAACCGGCTTTGCGGTAAGAAGCTCAACGGTAGAAACAATCTCTGCCTCTTCATCGTTCATTTCAAAGCTCCTTGCGCACTTTCCCTCGCCAAGATGCTCGGAAAGACGCTCTAAAAGCTCCACCTCGGCAAGAAGAGACTTATCCCCCTTTGCCGCCTTACGTGTCTTGTCAAGGCGGCGCTCAAGCATCTCAATATCCGAAAGAATAAGCTCATAGTTAATTGTATCAACATCGCGAATTGGGTCAATCGCACCCTCTACGTGAACAATGTTGTCGTCTGCAAAGCAGCGTACAACGTGAACAATAGCATCAACTGCGCGTATGTGGGACAGAAACTTGTTTCCGAGTCCCTCCCCCGATGCCGCACCTTTTACAAGACCTGCGATATCAACAAATTCAACAGTTGCATACGTCGTTTTTTCAGTGTCATAAAGCTCCGAAAGCTTATCCACGCGCTCATCCGGCACGGTAACCGTACCGACATTCGGCTCAATGGTGCAAAACGGATAGTTCGCCGCTTCTGCACCTGCATTTGTTATCGCATTGAAAAGCGTGCTCTTTCCAACATTTGGAAGACCCACTATACCAAGCTTCATATACGTATTTTCTCCTTTGATTTATCAGTAAAACAAACTAAATTCTCGTTTTGTTACACATTTAGCTGAAATCTGTTAGATTTCTCCGTAAAGCTTCTTTATTGCGCGAACGATATCGAGACCGTATTCTCCGTCTATAAACGGTGCCTTTTCGCCTTTCTTAAGCGTTTCCACAACCGCCTTTATCTGCAAAGTCATTCCGGAACCTCCGATGTCTTCAGTTTTAAACACACCGTCTGCTCCACAATACTCGAGCTTGCCGCCTATGCGAATTTCTCCTTTTGTGAGATAAACCGTTGTCGGATTCATAGAAGCCGCCGTATGACCAATAAGGTTGATTATTCCGGTCACGCCGTTTTTCATCTTCACAAAGCACTGTGCACTGTCCTCACAGTCGAACCCTTCGCGGATATGTACCTGCCCATGGATTTCATCAATTTCAGAGCCGGAAAAATACTTCATCTTATCAAGGCAGTGTGCGCCAAGATTTATCATTATTCCGCCGCCGGAAAGCTCTTTTTTCAAGAACCAGCGCGGACGTGAATCGGCAAAATAATTCATATTGCGGGTTTCTGCAAAGCTTACAAGCTCACCAAGCTCTCCGGAATCTATAAGCTCTTTTGCGCGCATATATGCCGGATGATAGCAATGTGCATGTCCTACCCACAGCATAACGTTGTTTTCCTTGCATACCTTTATCATATTCTCGCAGTCTGCCACGGAAATACCCATCGGCTTTTCGAGAAATACGTTTATTCCGAGGCGCGCTGCAAAGCACGTTGCCTCTCCGTGGAGAAAATGCGGGAGCGATATAACCACAAGGTCAAGCTCTTCTTTCGTCATAAGCTCTTTATAATCTTTATACCCCACAGCACCTGTTTTGTCACAAACAACCTTGAGGTTCTCCTCGGACAAATCGCACGCTGCAACAATCTTTGCATCGCCCGCTGCATCAAATGCCGCAATCTGCCCTACGCTTATTTTTCCACAACCTATAAGTCCTACCTTTATCATCGTAATCACCCTTCAATTTAAATTATATTAAGTATACCCCCGACACCAAAAAATGTCAAGGGTATACTTACTTATTATGCGTTTTTTTACATGTTATTTGCTTGCTTTTCTGCCGCCTTACTGGGCATTATACGATGCCTTTACGCTGTTGTATTAACGTTGCAAAAAAGTAAAACTTCTTATTCCGGAATCCGTATTCTTACCATCGGGCGAACTCCAACACTTGGCAATATTGTTTGGCGACCACGTGCGAAAGCTTTACCGAGATCATCTGCGGTCGCAGCGTAAACATTTCCGCCATAATTATTTTCCACAGAACAGCAACGAAGCCACCACATACAGTATTCCTCGCTTCTCACCTCGACACCATTAGCTTTTGCGTATTCACTTGCTCTTGCCTTTACGTATCGCTCGGGAATGAACCCATCGTATATTTCAACAGCGCACGGCAAAAATACCTTATCAACGGTATCATTGGCATCCCGCACCTGATAGTCTGAATTTCCTGGATTTTTGTTTGTGCTTTCCTCTATATGCAACTTTTCCTCTTCGGAAAACGCGCCGGCAAAAAAATCGCCGTTAAGCCATTCACGCAGTGAGCTTTCTTCCCAGATTACAGGTCCCTGTGCTTCGTTATATGCTTTACTGTCCAGTATGTATTCACTTAAAAGAAGCATCTCATTATTATTCTTTTCAAGCACCCTCCACGCAATAGGCTCTGCTCCGTTTTCCACATTTCCGTCCTGTTCATATGCACCGAATGTAACAACGGCATCCGGCACGGCTTCCTTTATCATTTTTTCTGTTTCGCTTGTGCAAGCGCCAAGAATAAGCAAAAGTGATGTCACAAGCAATAAAAGATTGATTTTTTTCATTTTGTTTTATTTCCTTTCACTATTTCATTGTATGCGGTTTCCGCCGCGGAGATATCCATGTTGCATTGTATTCTTCTGAAATCAACAAGCCTTGCCATCGCGTCAATCGCATCAAGCACCGCTATCACACCGTCATTTTGCGGTATGTGTATGCTTGGCAATAGATTCTGCATTATTTCGCTCTTATCAACACCGGAGACACGGTTTTCCTTTCCACGTTCCAGAAAGCATATATCGGTAAGAACAACGCGCGCATTTTTGTGGATTCCTTCTTTCCCGCACCATGGTGTACCATACGCATATACACAACCGTCAATTATGCGGACAAGTGGCTTGTCCCCGTTTATAATCTCGCACCGGTCTCCCAAAAGGCGCATCCAGAGCGCTGCGTGGGTAGACTTTCCCGTGCCGCTCTCTGCTGTAAAAAGAAGTCCGCGATTCTCTGCCGACATAAGAACACCATGCATAAGGAATCCGCTGTATTCCGGCATCTTGTCAGCAATTTTTCTGTAAATGGCAAGTGTTTCAAGATAAAACGGCGGAAATCCCGTTTTGTCAGCCTCATCCTCGCGCATAATCTCCTCATCCGTTACGCTGATAAAAAACTCCGCCTCTTCTTGGGTTATATAATCGCGGCACATTTCACGGATATATCCGTATTTGTTTTCTATACCAATCACAATGTCCGCAATTTTTACATTAAACATATTTTCTCACCGTCCCGAGAGAATTTCTTTTATTTCCAAAAGGCTTTTTCGCGTTTCCCGCGCAATACGCGCGAGATCCTCGTGCTCATACTTTTCGCGTTTCACCCCGTATCCTTCCGAGACTTTTCTCCTCACTGTACCTAACGGCGTTTCTTCAGTAACATTCCGCCTTGAAAGGACGTATCTTTTGCACATATTCTCCCTGACACCCAAAGTAGTTGTATGCATCAGCAAAAGTTTTGCAAACTCTTCCGCACGCGCCTTTTCGCACAGCACACACAGCTTTGTTCCCGGGCGCGACTTTTTCATTCCTATGACCTCTGTCCACACATCAAGCGCACCCCACGAAAGAATAGTTTCTGCTGCATATGCGATATCCTCACCCGTCATATCATCAATGTTCGCCGAAAGCTCGGAAACCTCATCGTCGACGTTTTCCTCACCGAGAATTGCCCTGATACAATTTACCGTTTCAAACTCGCGTTTGCCCATTCCATATCCTATTTTTTGTGCTATAATTACAGGCATCTCACCGAATGAAGATACAAAGTACTTAAGAAGTGCGGCACCTGTGGGCGTACACAGCTCTCCTCGTATTTCACCGCTATACATTGGTATTCCACACAGGATTTGTGCTGTGGCAGGTGCCGGAACCGGAAGCGTTCCGTGAGCACATTTCACCATACCCGAGCCAACGTGAACCGGAGTTGCAAACACCTTTTCCGGTTTAAGTTTTCTCATTGCAAGACATACCGCCGCAATATCTGCAACTGCATCAAGCATACCAACCTCATGAAAATGCACCTCATTCACATCCACTCCGTGCACCTTGCTCTCCGCTTCTGCAATTATGCCATACACCGCAAGAACATCGCGCTTTATATCCTCAGTTGTATTAAGGTTTTCTACAATATGACCGATATCGTACATGGAATGACCATGATAATGTCCGTCTTCCTCGCAATGTCCGTTTATCTTTACGGAAAAAGCTTGGGGTATATTACCGACTGAGAAAAATAGTGCGCGAGAGCGCACGATTTTTTTCTTTCCTCTTTTCAAATTCTTCTTTTCGTTATATAATGAGGTATCGAAACAAAAGGAGAACGGTGTGAAAAAAATAACGTTGTATACCGACGGCGCTTGTTCC
>JAZQSB010000021.1:0-7277 GCA_045629885.1 Eubacteriales bacterium
TTTACTATCTCACGCTCATCCATATGATGCTTTACGTGGTTTATTTCCTGATAGGTCTCATGTCCCTTTCCTGCAAGAACGACAATATCGCCCTTTCCGGCAACGGAAAGCGCACGGAAAATTGCTTCACGTCTGTCCGTAACGCGCTCGTAATTAGAGGTCACTTCCTCAATACCGGGTATTATATCGTCAATAATAGCGTCCGGATTTTCCGTTCTTGGATTATCAGATGTAACAATAACGAGATCCGCATACTCTGCCGCAATTCTTCCCATCTTCGGACGCTTGGTTGCATCGCGGTCTCCGCCGCAACCGAACACCGCAATAACACGCTCTTCTGCTATTTCACGCACCGTTTTTAAAATATTTTCAAGCCCATCCGGCGAATGAGCATAGTCTATCATAACGGTATAGTCCGCATCTGTCGGCACAACCTCTGCACGACCTTTAACGCCCTGTATTGCGCGAAGCGAAGCGCTTATCTGCGGAAGCGAAAGACCGAGAGAGAGCAGAACACTTGATGCGCACATAGCATTATAAACCGAGAACTTTCCCGGAATATTCATCTCTATTCTTCCGATAGTATCAATTCCCACCAGCTCAAACTCTACAGATGCAGCCTCCGTGCGTATCTTTTTTGCAACATAATCTGCACTGTTGTCCTTTGCAGAAAACGTCACAGCACGGCACGGCACGTTTTCTGCCATACAGCGTCCCGCTTCGTCGTCATAGTTAATTACAGCAACCTTTGTCTGCTCAAAAAGCTTTTTCTTTGTTGCTTTATATTTTTCCATTGTCTTGTGAAAATCAAGATGATCCTGAGTGAGATTGGTGAACGCCCCAACGTCATACTCTATACCGAAAACACGCGAAAGCTCCAGCGAATGGGAAGAAACTTCCATAATAACATGGGTACATCCCGCATCGCGCATTTGGGCAAAAAGCGCCCACAGCTCATGTGATTCCGGAGTTGTTCGTTCTGTCGGAAGCACGGTATCGCCTATCATATTCTGATTGGTACCGATAAGTCCGCACACGGCACCGTTTTCCTCAAGCACACGCTTTACAAGGTATGTTACCGTTGTTTTTCCATTAGTTCCGGTAACACCTATCATCTTCATATCACGCGCAGGATTTCCGTAGAAATTCTTAGCCGTTTGTGCAAGTGCACGTCTTGCATCTTTAACAAGAATCTTATTTTTGCCCGGTGCATCCTTTTTATCTGTAATAAATGCACACGCACCGTTTTCAAATGCAGATTTTATATACTTATTCCCGTCCGTCACAAAGCCACGTATGGCTACAAAGACGGTGTCTTTGCCCACTTTGCGCGAATCACACTCAACACCGCTTACTTCGGTGTCGAAATCCACATTAGATGACAGCACTTCAATGCCACTCAGTATGTCGCGAAGTTTCATAAGACTACTCTGCCTTTCTTTTAAGCCAAGGAGGCACGCCCCTCAAGCCTTAAACTTGTTAGATTTACCGTGAGATCCCCTCCGATACACCGGCAATATCATAAAACTCTACCGATACGACGGTGCCTTTCGGAATCTTCGTTCCCTCGGCATATTGCTGTTTCGTTGCGCCTACCGCAGACGAGCGCTCGGAAACCGCGCCGTTTGCCTTCATATATAATCCGGCGTTTGTAAGCACCTTGTTTGCAGATTCCGGAGTCATACCAATAACATTCGGCATTTCCACCTGCTCACTTTCTGCTTTTCCGCCCATATACACAACAATCGTTGAGTTTTTCGAAATCTTCGAGCCTTCCGCCGGAAGCTGGTCTGTACAAACCTTGCCGTCTCCCACTGTTTTTATGGTAAACGATGAATAGTTGCGGTTTGTGCTGAGAAGCTTGTTTACGCCCTCACTTGTTCCGCCGATGAGATTAGGCATCGTTACCTCTGCACCTACCAGCTCATCTGCGGTGTATGTGGGTTCAAACCCGAGATAGGGGAGAATTTCACCGAAAACTTTTCCTGCTACCGGTGCAGCAAGCTGGCTTCCCTCAAGGTATATGCCGCGCGGAGTATCAAGCATTACAAGAATCGCAATTTCCGGGTCTTCCATCGGTGCAACACCGAAGAACGAAGCGATATACTTTTTGCCCTCTTCTGCGGTGTATTCGTCAACCTTTTCAGAAGTACCTGTTTTCCCACCTATCCTGTAACCTGAAACTCTTGCATTCTTACCTGTTCCTGTTGCAACAGTCTCTTCAATTGATGCGTTTATAAAATCAGAAGTTTTTTCCGATATTATCTGACGGACAACCTCTGCATCGTTCTTTTTAATGACAATACCGTTATCATCCACTATTTCCTTTACAATGTGCGGTTTCATAAGCTTCCCGTCATTTACCACCGCACCTACGGCACACACAATCTGCATCGGCGTTACCTTAAATGTCTGTCCGAATGAAGCAACAGCAAGGCTTACCTTATTCTTGGGGTTTTTAAAATCCTTCTCGTTAAAGAAGTAACCGCCGGCTTCACCGATAAGGTCAACGCCTGTTTTATCCAGAAGTCCGAAGCCTTCGCAGTAGTTATAGAACTTTTCATTGCCTATTCTTGAGGCAATGTTCATAAGCGCACAGTTACAGGATTTTTCAAGTGCCTGGGAAAGCGAAACGGTTCCGTGTCCTTGGCGCTTCCAGCAGTGAATGGTTCTGTCAGCAACACGAAGTCCGCCCGGACAGCTGAAGCTTGAATTTTCGTTTACAACGCCTTCCTCATATCCCATAGCCACCGTGAGTATCTTGAAAACGGATCCCGGCTCATATGCATCGGAGATAAACTTATTTCTCCACGATGCCTGAAGCTCATTTGAACGCACGGTCTTTCTTTCATCCTCGCTTGCTTCTTCTATTCTTTTCAACGCTTGGGGGTCCGTGATTTCAAACGGCGCATTCAGGTCAAAATCCCCATAGGTTGCCATAGCAAGGATTTCGCCCGTTTTTATGTTGTAAACTATTCCGGCACCGCGGTTTTCTATCTTTCCGTCAATAACCGCCGTGCGCAGGTGATTCTCAAGAACCTGCTGAATCGTTTCGTCAATTGTTAGGACTATATTCTGCCCGTTCTGCGCATCGTGATATTCCTCATACTGGAATGACATATCCGTTCCGCGCGCATTCTTTGCTGCAATAACTCTTCCGGGCATTCCCTTAAGAACATTTTCGTATTTCATTTCAATACCGAAAAGACCGGTGTTATCGTCACCGCAAAAGCCAATGACCTGCGACGCAAAGCTTCCGTAAGGATAATAACGCTTTGTGTCCTCGGCAAGGTGAATCCCCTTCACGCCATATTCTTTTATCTGCTCACGAAGCTTTGTTGCAGCTTCGATATCTATCTTCTTTTTTATTACCTGATAATAACTTTTTTTGTTCTCCGTTTTCTTTAAAACATCGTCGTATTCAAGCTCAAGCGTTTCTGAGAGGATTTTCGCAACCGTGCGGGCCTCCTCCTCTTTTTCCATCTCCGCCGGAGAAATAAACACCGTTTCCGCAGTTGCGCTTACAGCAACCTCTTTCATGTTGCGGTCATAGATAACCCCGCGCTTCGGCGTAATAACCGTATCACGGGTTTGCTGTTCTATCGCCATCGACTGATACTTTTTATAGTCAAACAGCTGAATTTTTACAAGTGCCGCTGCAAGAGGCAGAAAGCCTACTGTGAGGCACAAAATCATACATATTATTATTCTGCCCAGTATTTTATTTGACGGTCCTTTTCTAGCCACTATGTATCACCCCGACTATATAAAGATGCGGAGAATGCAAAATCACAAACTCCGCTGATAATCCTTGCCTATAATTTATATTGTTGACACCGTCAATTTATGTATTCAATAACCGTTGAAAAGCCCTTTGCAAGTCCTGCAACAAGCCTTGACGTCGTCTGCGGCTTTTCTTCTCCTATTTCGAAGCGGTCCCCTCCGGATGTAGAGACATAGGTTATCTGTGACTTGTCAATTTTGCTCATACCAAGCTTTGTAACTGCCCAGTCGCGCACCTGAAGTGCACCCATACGCTGGTTGCGGCTCACCTCAAGCATCTGAACCTGCTCACGCAGATCCTCAAGCTCGGCTTCTCGGCGACGGTTAATATCCGATGCTTCCGTAAGGTGAACATATGAATAAAGAAGAGCAATAAGCATCACAAAAACAACTGCTCCGCAAAAAACCGAGAAACCGCTTATCTGCGGTCTTGTCGCGGTGCGCGCTGCACTTTTTGCAACAGTGCGCTGCTTTGCCCCCTTTTCTTTTACATTTTCTCTGCGGTCAAATCTTGAAAGGTCGTATGCCATTTTACTTTTAGCTACTGCCTGCATATTCTTATGCCTTTCCTTTCTTACAAGCGCTGCGCCACACGGACTTTCGCCGAGCGCGAACGCGGATTTTTTTCTATTTCTTCTTCGCTTGGGAGAATCGGTTTGTTCGACACGGACTTGAATGTGGGAACCTTACCGCAGACACACACTGGAAGCGACGGCGGGCATGTGCACGGCTTTTCTGCCTTACGAAAAGCGTGCTTGACAAGCCTGTCCTCCAGAGAATGGAACGTGATTATCACCACACGTCCTCCGCTTTTCAGCATATCAGGAAGAGTATCCAGAAACCTTTCAATTTCCCCCAGCTCGTCATTCACTGCAATTCGCAGTCCCTGAAAGCTCCGTTTTGCGGGATGCTGCTTTTCCCGAAGCGCCGCAGCCGGCATAGCCGACTTAATAATTTCAACAAGCTGTGATGTTGTTGTAATCTCGCATTTTTCTCTCTCGCGAACAATTGCCGATGCAATTTTCCCAGCATATCTTTCCTCACCATATTCTGAAAGTATGCGCCGAAGCTCCTCAAAGCTTTTCCCATTGACAATATCGCGAGCCGTAAGCGAACGCTCCCTGTCCATTCTCATATCAAGAGGTCCGTCCGCCATATATGAAAAGCCGCGTTCGGCTTCATCAAGCTGAGGCGACGAAACACCGAGGTCAAGAAGTATCCCGTCCGCCTTTTCCAATACCAGTGACGGTATATCGCAAAAATCGCCTTTAATGAATTCTACATTCTTAAATCCAGCAAATTCCCTTTTACCGTATTCTATCGCTGCGCTGTCGCGGTCTATGCAGATGAGCCTTCCACCTGGCAACCGTTTTGCAATCTCTCGAGAATGCCCGCCACGCCCGAACGTACCGTCAATATAAATCCCGTCGGGTTTTATATCCAACATATCAATGCATTCGTCAAGCATGACGGGAAAATGAAGCTCATACATCGTTATATCCCCGCTTCATCCATCACATCCATAATATAATCGGATGTGAGATTCTGAGCGTTCCACTCTTCCTCCGACCAAATTTCAAGATGGTCAATCATACCTACGATAACAAGATTCTTATCAAGCCCCGCATACGCACGAAGCTTTGCAGGAACGAGAATACGCCCTTGCCCGTCAAGCTCCATATCCTGAGACGGAGCCACGAAGAAGAGCTGAAGCTCGCGTGATTTGCGGGTCGGAAGAGACTTTATCTTTTCTTCGAAAAGAGTCCACTCTGAAAGGGGATATGCCGCAAGGCACTTTCCAAGCCCTTTTGTAAGGACGAAGCTGCAACCAAGCTCCGTGCGGAATTTCGACGGAATAAAGAGCCTGCCCTTATCGTCTATTACGTGTGCATATTCGCCTCTCACAGCTTCACCTCCATTTTAAACCACTTCACACCACAGTGTATTTATATTATATACTCATTCTTCCAAAAAATCAATAGTTTTTTTAAAATTTCATTACACTTTTTTCAATTTTTTTGTAATCAAACCGAAATATTAGAGGGTTTTCCACATTTTCCAAAGATTTTTCCACAGGTTTGCCGTGGTGTAAAGTGGTGGACGAAAAAAGACGATAATTTTTTTCACTCGGTTTTTATCAAAAATTTACACCGCGTTCATTGACTTTTGCTCCGCGCAGTGATAATGTATAATATGTAACAAAACACATTTTTACGGAGGAACGTATGCCAGTATCTGCACCGCTTGCAACCGAAAATGATAAAAAACTTCTTCAAAACTTTTTCAGCACCCCCGAAAGAGCGAGTGAAGTCAGACAGACAATGGAATCTTTTTCAAAGCTCATGGCTTATTACAAATGTGCGATGATGGAAATTGAAACGAAGTTCAATGTACTCAACGAAGAATTCTCTCTCCGCTACGACCGCACACCCATAAGCGGAATCAAAACGCGTCTTAAGCGCCTTGACAGCATTATACAGAAGCTTAGGCGCGATGACACACCAATTTCACTTTCCTCAATGGAAGAAACCCTCAACGACATCGCAGGAGTCCGTATTATATGCTCGTTTGTCGATGATGTATATATGCTTGCCGAGGCACTTCTTTCACAGGATGATATAACCCTTATAAAAATGAAGGACTACATAAAGAATCCAAAGCCAAACGGATACAGAAGCCTCCATCTTATCATCTCTGTTCCCATATTTTTATTGCACGAGAAAAAGCAGATGAAGGTGGAAATCCAATTCCGCACAATTGCAATGGATTCTTGGGCAGCTTTGGAGCATCAGCTAAAATACAAAAAAGATACAGAATTTACCGATGAGATGGCAAATGATCTGTATCTCTGTTCACAGCTCAGCGCAGAGCTTGACACCAGAATGAACAACCTGCGCAAAAAAGTGAATATATAGAAATTCACCCATCCAATACACGGATGGGTGAATTTTATCATCAAAGAGTTTTGATTACTTAACAAGTGCAGCACTGTCCGGCTCGATGTAGAGCGTTGCAGCATCGTGTGTACGGAGAATAGTTGCCGGGCACTTCTCGTTAATCTCAGTGTTGTAGATGGTGTCATGAACAGCCTGAGCCTTTGTAGAAGCCGGAACCATGCAGAAGACATACTTCGGACGCATAAGCGCCGGAACGGTGAGTGAAAGAGCATGTGTCGGGACATCGTCAAGCTTTTCAAAGCAACCATCGTTAACCTGCTGCTGACGGCAGACAAGATCAAGCTGAACAACCTTAACAAGCTTCGGATCGTTAAAATCAGCTACAGGCGGGTCATTGAATGCGATGTGACCATTTTCACCGATACCCATGCAGACGATGTCTGTCGGGTTCTCTTCAAGAAGCTTGGAATAACGCACGCACTCTGCCTCAGGATCCTTAGCGGAGCAATCGAGGTAGTTGACGGACTTAAACGGAACCTGACCGAAAAGTCTGTCGCGGAGGAAGTTACCAAAGCCCTGCGGTGCATCAGCAGAAAG
>JAZQSB010000022.1:0-2734 GCA_045629885.1 Eubacteriales bacterium
CTAAATCTCAAATGCGCAGAGCCCATTCGCCCTGCGCAATTTTTTGTTATAATTTAAATAGCAACAAAAAGGAGGAATAAATATGAATGGCGGTGAAACCGTTCCAAATACATCAGAAGGTCAGCGCGTAGAGCAGCCTCAGGCAGATTTCGAGCCTTTTGACCCTCGCAAGGCAGAAACTCTTCGCGAGCTAGACTCTAAGGAAATAAAAGGTTTGAGCGGTGTGCAAAGAGAGATACTCCTAGCTAACCCAGACGCAATTTTGGCGCAGCAAGAGGGCGGCGTAAAAGCCAACGGTATTATGTCGAAAGACCTTGTTCCGGATTCGGAGAATCCTGATATTCGCGCCTTGTTTGAAAGTGGAGCAGTGTCTATGACGGAAGACGGCCAAGTTCATCTGGATTGTCTAGAGAAAGGTCAAAAAGATTATACTCCAGACGAAAGCGTGATTTTTGCTTACGAGCCACTCAATGACGAAAACGGTAATAGAGTAGTCAAAGATGGCGTCCCGCAGTGGAATGTATACAACTGCTCGGGCGCAACGGTCTATGAAGATCGCGGTGACGGACCACAAGTCTACAAGGTTCCTGCTCCAGTAATCTTCATGCCTACGGAAAAGGGTAAAGTTCCAGCTCCGCTTGAGGGAATTGCTCACATTGACGAAGCAACTGGCGAGCTAGTTATCCCACGCGAAGAAGGTTCAGAAGCGATGCGCGCTGTGCCTGGAGACAACGTCATGCTTCAAATCCGTAAAGACTTTATGAAAAAGGGTGTTTATGACGGAAAAGGAGCGACGATATTCACTAAGAGCCAAGGCGTAGACGAAAGCTACAAGGTTATACTTGGAGAACATGACGGCGAGAAACTTAGTGAGGTGCTAGGCATTGATACTTTGCAGTAAACTTCATAAGTAAAAAAGCAAGCCCCCGGCTCTACCCACACTGGTGGTGCGGAACCGGGGGCTTTGTTAAAATTTGACTTCTTGACACATTTATTGTAAAATATAAACTAATGTCTAGGACATTAAAATCTATTTATAGAAAGGGCGTGATTATGTGTCGTTTTACGCGGAAAGAGTTAAGACACTCTCTGCTTACCAAGAGCTAGAGAAACAGTTCAACGAGAAGGGTTATACTAAGGGGGTCGGACAATGGAAGTCGAGAAGCGTTGCGGAGGGGACCGCTGGATATTACATCGACCAGCTCGAGCATAGACGTGTGGAAATCGAGGATATCCCTGATGATTTACGAACGGAAGTGCTTCTCTACAGTGCATCCGGGTGTAAGAAGGAAGTTTATGACTACATCGAGAGTCATCCCGGCCAGTTCGATCGGCAGTTTTGGAAAGATGCTACTTCGGCAGATTACTACAACATCATGTTCGAGGATCATAACATTTTCGAAATTATGCCGGACGAGTATCTCGACGAAGAGATGGCGATGTGCGCAATGTTTGCCGCAATCGAAATGCGGTATGTCGAACGGCGCAACGAATGTGATGGGTGGTTTTATACTGTCTACAGGAGAAAACCGGAAATTTTAACTCGTGAAATGTATATTCTTGGCGCGAGATGCTTCGCGTCAAAGCATGGAGACGAAAACAAATTTCTAGCCATCACTCCGGAAGAGTATCGTGTGCCAGAGTACTGGCTCGCGCTATGTCTAAGTAACGATTCTCCGGTTATGGCAGACGTTCCGGCGGACATTCTGACCGAAAGTTTCCTGATGACAATATTCCTTTCGGATAACGATACTATCAGGGGTTTCACGGAAGAAGCTCTCGAGAGAGATGTTGTGCTTAAGGAAAAGACGGCCAAAATGTGGCAGGCTGCTATTCTCCAGTCGGGCTATACAATCCGTGATATCCCACTCAACGAAGAAAGAATTGCATTTTTCTGCTCGAATTATGATAAAGACTCCCCTGAGTACGAATATGCGTTCAAAGATCATCACAAAGCCTATTTGCGCAAACAGAAAGGCGAACCGACGCCGGGTAAATCCAGTATTCTCCTTGCGGCTACGCTTGTGCTCGGAAGCGCTATGGGCGGAGAAAGCGCCGACAAGGCAATCGACGAAGCTGGCGAAGTATTGAGTTCAATGCGCAAAAATCAGGCGTCTCTGCCGATCCATTTAAGAGGAAGGGTACCGAATGAGTATTGCAAGAAATACGACAAAGAAGAATATTTATTAGAAATCTACAAGAAACTCGGTATTCAGGTAATAGAAGAATTGGATTACTTCTATTATTCCGTCGAATTACCCGACACACTCAAGATTGTCAGCGACAAATTCGGTCGCTGCTTGAAGAAGGGTAAAAAAATCTTGCTTCATTTTCGCGACGTTGGATCTTTCTACGACAGAGAAGTTTATGTTGACGAAGTCAACGTGAATTTATGAGAAGAGCCTCGCTTTGTTGCGGGGCTTTTTTTGTTGTCTCTAAAATAGTATAATCACTCCAACAGCACATTACGGAAAGGTGGTGATAATTTTGGCAATTAAGACTGTAAAACTTGACTCGGAAAGTATGATCCATTTCGGCGAAATGAAGCGCGGCGAGAGAGTTACGCGGGCGCAACTTGCAAGCCTTGAAAGGAATCTCGCTCCCCGACTCGAGCAAAACGCAGCAAGACGTGATGCAGGGTCCCAAAGGGCCGGAGAATACATTTGTAGATAAGGAGAACAACAATGGATGAAGGATACAAGAAAGTCTCAGTACTTCCTCCAGAGTTGAAGCC
>JAZQSB010000023.1:0-4424 GCA_045629885.1 Eubacteriales bacterium
AATTTGTATACTATAAAAAAACAAACCTCTTTTTCTCTCTGCAAAAAACGATATTGTGAAATCTTTCACAGCTTTTTTGTTTTAATACGTTCCGTTTTTTGGCAAAATCTGCGCTATTTCGCCACTAAAATCAATAATTGAAATTGCAGTCAAAAAGGTTAAAAATAACTCATTTTGGTTTACGTAAATCTTTTAAGTAAATTGTTCTACAAATAGTTATCCACATTTTCCACAGGTTTTTCCACAGCCGCCAACACATCCATTTCCAATGTTTTGCGGAATTTTTACCATTTTTTATCAAGTTCCGAAACGCAGTTTTAACATATCTGAAAAACAGCAAAATAGTTTACATAATTCTGTAAAATTATGTCTTTAAAAATCAATTGGAAGCGTTGCACGTGCATTCAGGTCGCTTTCTGCCGTGTTTCCGCGCGAAAACTCGAAATATGCTTGCGCACCTATCATCGCAGCATTGTCTCCGCAGAGAGAAAGGGGAGGAAAAAAAAGCTCGATTTTTGAACTTTTTGCCTCTTTTTCAAGTCTCGCTCTCAGGAATGAATTGGCAGCAACTCCGCCCGCAATTGCAATTTTGTCCCTTCCTGAAAGCTTTGCCGCAGCAATGCACCTCGGCACAATCGCATCACACACAGCCTCGCAAAAAGACGCTGCAAGAGATGATTTATCTATTTCTTCTCCATGTTGCTGCGCGCGGTGAGCAATATTTATAACCGCTGTTTTAAGTCCGGAAAAAGACATATCAAGCTCTGCGCCGTCAATTTTCGCGCGCGGAAGCTTGTATTTATTCTTATCGCCCTGCTTTGCAAGCGCGTCAATTTTTGCACCTCCCGGATATCCTATACCGAGCACTCGCGCACACTTATCAAAAGCCTCACCCGCGGCATCATCGCGTGTTGACCCTAAAATCTCAAAGCTTGTGTAATCCTTCACATCAACTAAAAGCGTATGTCCGCCTGAAGCCACAAGGCACAGGAACGGAGGTGTAAGCTCGGGAAAAGCTATGTAATTTGCAGCAATGTGACCACGGATATGATGCACGGGAATAAGCGGTTTATTAAGCGAAAAAGCAAGCGACTTTGCAAAGCCGACACCGACAAGCAAAGCCCCGATAAGCCCCGGCGCATACGTTACCGCCACGGCATCAATATCATTTTTTTCTATTCCCGCATCAGAAAATGCTTTTTGGGTAAGTGCGGTTATGCATTCTATATGCTTTCTTGATGCAATTTCAGGGACAACTCCACCATAAAGCGCATGCATATCCGCCTGAGAGTATATTACATTTGAAAGCACACGCCTACCATTGTCCACTATCGCGGCGGCGGTTTCATCGCACGAGCTTTCTATAGCAAGTATTTTCACAGGGGTTAACCTTCCTTCTATGTTATATTCCACGTCATTATATATGCGTCCTCGGTCGGATTTGAATAAAACCGAGGACGTCGCCCGAGATTCTCAAAGCCAAGCGATTCATAAAGAGCAATAGCCGGCAGGTTTCCGATGCGGACCTCAAGCGTTAAAAACAAAAATGCCTTTTGCTTCGCTTTTTCCTTGAGCGCACATATAAGCGCACGTCCTACTCCGCAACGACGCATCTTACCGGATACAGCAACATTTGTTATATATCCCTCACCTGCTGCATGGTATGACCCAACATATCCGCAAATCTCACCGTCACATTCCGCCACAAGAAAAACCGAAGTTTCACTCTTCATTGTCTCGAGAAGAGAATATTCACTCCATGGAGCGGAAAAACACTCACGCTCAAGTGCGGCGATATGCGGAATATCCGAAAGTGCGGCATCACGCACAGTCACGTTATTTCTTTGCATCATACCATGTATCACCTACTCCCGCTTCTGCAACAAGCGGCACGGAAAGCGCGCACGCCCCTTCCATTTCCTCGGTCAGTATAGCAGCTGCGGCAGCAGCATCCTCACGCACCGCCTCTACAATCAGCTCATCGTGAACCTGCAGTAAAAGCTTTGCCGAAAGCCCGCTCTCCGAGAGTCTGCGGTGGGTGCGTAGCATTGCAATTTTTATAATATCAGCCGCAGTTCCCTGAATGGGTGCATTGAGAGCAACGCGCTCTCCAAATGAGCGGAGATTGAAATTTTTAGACGTTATCTCAGGTATATATCTGCGCCGCCCGAACATAGTTGTGACAAATCCGTAACGTCGGGCTTCTTCCACAATACTCTTCATATATTCGCGCACACCCGAATAGTGGTTTAAATATGCCTCGATATACCGCTTTGCCTCAGCGCGTGTTACGCCGATATCCTCGGCAAGAGAAAACTCCGATATGCCATATACAATGCCGAAGTTAACCGCCTTTGAAACGCGGCGCATCTCGCTTGTAACATCATTCGGGGACACACCGAACACCTGAGAAGCCGTCTGCGTGTGAATATCCTCACCCTCGCGGAAAGCGCGGCACATCTCCTCATCTCCGGTTATGTGAGCAAGAACGCGAAGCTCTATCTGCGAGTAGTCGGCATCTATAAAGCAATGGTTTTCATCCGCGGGAACAAACATACGCCTTACCTCGCCACCGAGTTCCGAGCGTATCGGAATGTTCTGCAAGTTCGGATCTGTTGAGCTTAGTCTGCCCGTTGCCGTAACGGTCTGCTGGAAAGTTGTCCTTATCCTTCCGTCGCACTCTGAAATAAAGCGCAAAAGTCCATCGGCATAGGTGGATTTAAGCTTCGTATATTTTCTGTATTCAAGAACAAGCGGAATTATATCATGCTTATGACGTATCTTTTCAAGAACTTCCGCGTCTGTTGAATATCCTGTTTTCGTCTTTTTCACGGGTGGGATGCCAAGCTTTTCAAAAAGCACCTCACCCAGCTGTTTGGGCGATAAAATATTAAACCGTTCGCCCGAACATTCATATATCGCGTTTTCAAGAAGGCTTATCTGCTCTGAAAGCCGGTCTCCAAATCGGGAAAGCTCTTTTCCGTCAACACGGATTCCCTCGCGTTCCATAGCAAGAAGAACATCTGTAAACGGAAGCTCAATATCAAAATACAAACTTTCACTACCTATTTCACGAAGCTTTCTCCGCATTTCATTTTCTATATAAGAAAGGGCTTCGGCACAAGCAAAAAGAGCTAAAACACCATTCTCGCTTCCTGTAAGCGGTGAGAAATATGATGCATCGTAAAGCCTCTCGCACATTGCATCAAGATCACAGCCGAACATATGCGAAACCGAGGCTAAATCATATCTTTTTCTCGTGGCATCAAGAACATAAGCGCAAAGCGAAGTATCAAAGGTCACGTTTTCACACGCAATCTTCTCACCATGCAAAAATGCAGAAATGTGCTTTTTATCGTGAACTGTCTTTTCAACCTCTGACGAGAAAACAAAACGCACAAAATCTAAAAAAGAGTTCTGGTTGTTATCGCAGGCAGAAAGTGCATATATCCGCTCACCGCAAGCTATGGCAATGCCCATAAGCGCATCGGCAACAACAATGGTGCATTTCCTGCCCCTGATATACTCCTTTACCTGCTGTATATCCTCATCTGTGCTTACTGTTATTTTTTCAAGTGCAGGCATCGTTTCGGGAATAGACGCACTCTGCACATCGGGCGGAAGAAGCCCCATACGCGTTATAAAGCTCTTAAACTCAAGCCGCACAAACAGCTGATACAGCCTGTCATTATCAACCTCACGACGTGCGCAGGCATCTTTTGAAAACTCAATCGGTGCATTCTGAACAATCGTACCAAGCCACTTTGAAAGGTACGCGGAATCCTTCCCCGCAATAAGCTTCTTGCGGACAGAATCGCGGATATCGGGCGAGTTTATGTTTTCGTATATGGAGTCTATATCACCAAAACGCGACACAAGCTCTGTTGCGGTTTTCTCACCAATTCCCGCAACACCGGGGATATTGTCAGAGCTGTCTCCCTGAAGTCCTTTAAGGTCACGCATAAGCTCCGGCGGAAGACCATACTTCACAAGGAGAGTTGCACCGTTATACAGCGTTGTTTCCGTCTTTCCCATTCTGGAAGAAACGAGAAGCACCTCGGTGCCCTCGTTTTCAATAAGCTGGAAGCTGTCACGGTCTCCGGTTACGATAACGCATTCATCCCCGCTGTCGCGGCATATACGGCTAACGGTACCGATAATATCGTCCGCCTCATACCCCTCACACTCAAGGCGCATAATGTTCATCGCATCAAGCACATCCTTAAGTGGCTGCATCTGCTCTGCAAGCTCGTCGGGCATTCCCTTTCTTGTCGCCTTATATCCCTCATATTTAATATGACGGAAGGTGGGTTTTCTTAAATCAAATGCAACACAAACACCGTCGGGACCTACTTCGTCAAGTATTTTCATATAGATTGACAGAAAACCGTAAATCGCATTCGTATTAAGTCCCTCCGCATTAG
>JAZQSB010000024.1:0-24142 GCA_045629885.1 Eubacteriales bacterium
GGTGTATCCGTCCTCTTCAAAAGTGCGGATGCACTCTTCAATCTCTTCACGGTCGGAGTCTGTAAGTGTTCTCACGCGACCAAAATCCCAGATAAGGGTTGAACGCGAGAGGATTTCCGTTGTATCGCCGCCGGTGTAGGATATCGTTGTTTCTCCTGCACGATGGAGAGTGGTTGAAACCTCGCCCATATATTCCCCGATGCAAGGGAAGCTTGCGGCAACGCTTTCGGCATCGCACTTGTGCGAGGCAAAAGCATACAGTGACGGGTTCTTAAGCTCACAGAGGAGAAGCCCCTCAAGAAACGGAACGGTGTCTTCTTCCTGCGGGGTATGGATGCGTCCGCTTGAGTATGTAGCTGCAACGCCCATTTTCGGAAGCTCTGTAGTGAAGATATTCACTTCGCCCAGCATTTCAGCCGCGCGCATATTCTTTGCCGAAAAGCCTTCTGAGCGGAGCTTTTCAGCACCGCGAGCAAGGCTTGTGAGAACAATTGAACCGAAGCTTTCGGGGATGGCGGCAACTGCAAGCGATGCCGAGGCAAGAAGTGCTGTCATAAAGCCTGCGTCATACGCAAGAGATATTGCAAAAACTGCAACACACGAAAGGATTGTTATAATGCTTAATCGGCGCGTAAGCTTTTCCATCCTTGAAAAAGAGGGAGATGCGTCCTTTTCCGGAACATCAAGAGGGAGAGTCAGGCGGCTCATCTCAGTTGACATACCTGTTGCAATTACAACGCCGTCACCGCGCCCCTCAAGAACAACCGTGCCCTCGAAGGCGCAGTTGTCGCGGAATTCTATGCGTACATCGCTTGTGCTTTGGTAGTCGCAGTCCTTTTGCGCACGTGCACGTCCGGTAAGTGCGCTTTCGTCAATGACAAGATTTTCTGTTGATATAAGGCGCAAATCTGCGGGTACAACACGCCCGGGTTTGAGAGTAACCACATCACCGTCAACAAGGCGATCGGAGGAGAGTTTCATCTTCGCGCCGTTGCGCAAAACGATAGCATGAGTGACCGACGCCGAAACCGAGCGGTCAAGGGTTCTTTCGCCGCGGCGTTTGCATTCTGCCGAAAAAACGGTGTGTATAATGATGACAGCCGCAATGAGAAGAGCTTCGAGCCATCCGCCGAGTGCGGCATAAAGGATTGCGGAAATAAAGAGAATGATGATAACAGGGCGGGAGATGGCGCGCGCCGTAAATTTGAAAAACGACGAACCATCGCTTTTTGTCACGCTTTGCGAGGTGCGGTGATGCGCCTCTTTATCGGAAAGCCCCGTTTCAGGGTTAACGTCAGACGCCTTTAAAGTTTCTTCTATACTGAGCTTATGATACAAGGTAAATCAACTCCATAATATACTATTATAAATTATACAATATAATCCGCCCGTTTGCAACAAAAAACAGAGTTGTTTTCCTTGCAATTTACCTTTTAATATGTTATATTATATTTATATGTAAAATGAGCGGTTAAAGGATGGTTTTTTCAATATGAAGATTTATGAAGAGCTTGTTGCTCGCGGGCTTATCGCGCAGGTAACAAATGAAGACGAAATCCGCGACCTTGTAAACAACGGTCGCGCTACATTCTATATCGGCTTTGACCCGACTGCGGGCTCTCTCCATGTCGGTCATTTTATGGCGCTTTGCCTTATGAAGAGACTGCAGATGGCTGGCAACCGCCCCATCGCTCTCATCGGCGGCGGTACAGCTATGATTGGTGACCCGTCAGGGCGTACGGATATGCGTTCCATGATGACGCAGGAGACGATACAGCACAACTGTGATTGTTTCAAGAAGCAGATGGAGCGCTTTATCGAGTTCGGCGAGGGCAAGGCAATGATGGTAAACAATGCTGACTGGCTTCTCCCCCTGAATTACGTTGATGTTCTCCGTGAGGTCGGCGCATGCTTCTCGGTTAACAATATGCTCCGCGCAGAGTGCTATAAGCAGCGTATGGAAAAGGGGCTTTCGTTCCTTGAGTTTAACTATATGATTATGCAGTCTTACGACTTTTACTATATGTATCAGAAATACGGCTGCAATATGCAGTTCGGCGGCAATGACCAGTGGAGCAATATGCTCGGTGGTACTGAGCTTATCCGTAAAAAGCTCGGCAAGGATGCTCACGCAATGACGATTACGCTTCTCCTCAACTCCGAGGGCAAGAAGATGGGTAAGACTGCCCGCGGTGCTGTGTGGCTTGACCCTGAGAAGACAAGCCCGTTTGAGTTTTTCCAGTACTGGAGAAACGTTGATGATGCCGACGTTATGAAGTGTATCCGTATGCTCACGTTTATTCCTATTGAGGAAATTGACGAGATTGAAAAGTGGGAAGATTCCCGTATCAACGAAAAGAAAGAACTTTTAGCTTACGAGCTTTGCGCTCTTGTTCACGGCAAGGAAGAGGCAGATAAGGCACGAGATGCTGCAAGAAGCCTTTTCTCCGGCGGCGGAGATGATGCAAATATGCCCACAACAGAGCTTACAGCAGCGGATGTAGGTAATGGTGTTGGAATTTTAGACCTTCTCCTTCTCTGTGGTCTTTGCCCGTCAAAGGGTGAGGCACGCCGCCTCGTCCAGCAGGGCGGTGTTGCGCTTGACGGCGAGAAGGTTGTTGCGGCAGACTTCGTTGTGTCAAAGGACGCGCTCACTGCGGGCGTAAAGATAAAGAAGGGCAAAAAGGTCTTCCATAAAGCAATTATAAAATAAAACTCATAATGTGGAGGTAGAGGTCATGAAAAACGCGATATCTGTAAACATCGGCGGGGTAGAGCTTCGTCTTGTCAGCGGCGAGAACGAGGAATATACACGCCGCGTCGCTGCACACGTTGACGTTAAGGTCAACGAGGTTTTAAAGGGCGGAAACTTCTCGCTCATCGAGGCAGCAATTCTTTCCGCTGTAAATATTTCCGATGAATATTACAAGGCTCTTGAAACTGCGGAAAATCTCCGAACTCAGCTCAAGGATTACCTTGAGGACGGCAGCCGCATGAAGTCTGAGATTATGGATTTAAAGCGTGAAATTGCACGTCTTTCCGGGAAATAATGCAGAAAAAAGCTGAAATTCTTGCTCCTGCAGGGAGCATGGAAGCACTCCGCGCCGCCGTATGCAACGGCGCGGATGCTGTTTATTTCGGCGTGGGGGATTTTAATGCCCGTCGCCTTGCAAAAAACTTTACCGAGCGAGACCTTCCCGCCGTGTGTGATTACGCTCACAAGCGCGGCGTTAAGGTTTATGTTACGGTAAACACCCACATCACCGACCGCGAAGCTGAACGCGTAGAGGCTCTTGCGCGCGACATAAACCGCGCCGGGGTAGACGCTGTCATCGTCGCGGATTTTGGCGTTGCACGTATTTTTCGGTCTGTTGCACCGGAGCTTGCGCTCCACGCATCCACTCAGATGACGGTACATAACCTTGAAGGTGTGAAATATCTTTCCTCACTCGGCTTTTCACGCGTAGTTCTTGCGCGTGAGCTTTCGCGTGAGGAAATTCGCTATATATGTAAGGAAAGCCCCATAGAGATCGAAGTTTTCGTCCACGGTGCGCTGTGTATGTGCTATTCGGGTCAGTGCGAAATGAGCGCGGTTATAGGAAGAAGGAGCGGAAACCGCGGTCTTTGCGCCCAGCCGTGCCGTATGCAGTACAAGCTTGGAGAGGCGGGAGTTAGCTCATATCCGCTGTCCCTGCGGGACCTCTGCCTTGCCGATTATATTACCGACCTTTCCGATATGGGCGTTGCATCTCTTAAAATCGAGGGAAGAATGAAACGCGCAGAGTATGTCGCAATCGTTACCGGAATATATTCACGGATACTCAGCGAGGGCAGAGCGGCAACCGATAAAGAAAAGCGGATGTTAAACGACATTTTCTCGCGCAGCGGATTTACTGAGGGATATTATAAATCAGAGTTAGGAAAAAATATGTTCGGAATCCGCACAGAAACAAACGCGCCGGAGAGTCTTCTTGCGGCGGCGCGGAAAACATATGAAAAAGACATCCCAGAAAAAACATCTGAAATAGAGATGTTCTGCATAATAGAAAAAGACCGCCCCGCGATGGTTGCCGCAATTGACGGCAAGGGCGAGCGCGCATACGCCGAGGGAAAGGCACCTGAGCCTGCGCGCAACGTTCCGCTGACTTATGAAGCGGTCGAAACCCAGCTTAAAAAAACAGGCGGAACAGGATTTGTTGTAAATAAAGTCAACATAAAGCTTGGCGAGGGGCTTTCGCTTCCGCTGTCAGAGCTTAACGCACTGCGCCGTGAGGTACTTGGCAAGCTTCCGGGCGGAGAGAAAACACAGCGTCCAGAGGGGAAGTTCAATACGGGATTCCGCCTTGTGAACCAGAAAGCTCCGCCGCGCTTTACGGTATCGGTGAGAAGCGTTTCACAGATAAGTGATGAGCTTCTTTCGCGCGATATTGCGTATATTTACATCCCGCTTTGCGAGTTTGACGAAAAAAACATCTCCCGCATAAGCGAGATATCGGAGAAATGCGCTGTTGTTGCGGCGCTTCCGCGCATAATAAAGGACGCGGAGGCTGATCTACTCCGCATATATGCCGAAAAGGCAAGGAAAGCGGGTGTTTTCCGCGCATCGGTAGGAAACACCGGACACATTGAGCTTGCAAAAGGTTTTGGATTTTCTGAACTTTTCGCTGATTTCGGAATAAATGTTTTCAACTCCTATGCGTTGCGAGAAATCCGACATACCGGTGTACAGAGTGCGCTGCTATCTCCGGAGCTTACATTGCCGCAGATACGTGATATTTCCAAGATTATTCATACGGAAATCGTTGTATACGGACGGCTTCCGCTTATGATATGCGAAAACTGCGTCGTGAAAGCACAGACCGGAGCGTGCGTGTGCGGAAGTCATCATGTGCTTTGTGACCGCACCGGTGCAGCTTTCCCGCTTCTTCGAGAGTTTAACCACAGAACGCTTATCGTAAATTCAAAAAAGCTTTTCCTTGCGGATAAGGCGCGGGATTGGAAAAGCGTCGGCGCGGCGTTCGCGCGGCTGTACTTCACAAGCGAGAACTCGCGCGAGTGTGTGCAGGTGTTTGATGCGTATGCCGGAGGCGGACCTTTCGCTCCGCACGAATACACCCGCGGGCTTTATTATCGCGGTGTAGAGTAGTAAAAGTATTCGACATAAAGCTAAAGTATAACACCCGTCGGGAAATATTTCCCGACGGGTGTCGTGTGTGAATGGAGGTTATCTGTCCGCCGTTTTTTCAGGCATAACAATAAATAATTTGTTTTTATTCTTTTGTGAATTTGCGTAAAATTAATTTGGCGTTTTTTAATACATCTGTTAAGGCGGACAATTCCTTTGGAGTACAGTCGAAAAGAATATCGTCAATTATTTTTGAGGAAATGTGCTTTCTTTGAATGAGGCTTCCTACCATAATTTCATCAAGAGTAACTCCGAGAGCATTTGCAATATTGACAAGAGTGGGAAGACTTACTTTTGTTGCCGCACGCTCAATGTGAGAAATATTTGACGGTTCGACCTCCGACATTTCTGCCAGATATGCTTGGGTCCACTTTTTTGATAAACGTATTTCTTTTATACGATTACCGATTGATTCATAATCTATACTCATTTTAATATCACTCCCAATAAATATATTGTATCTCCGAATGGGATATGATAAAATAACATATATATCCTAATGGGATATATATTAATTTTTGGAGGAGAGTTTTAAAAAATGAGTGTATGTACATTTTTCGGGCATCGGGAAACGCCGGAGGAGGTAAAGGAAAAATTATCTTCTGCGATAGAAGATTTAATAGTAAACCACGGTGTAGATACCTTTTATATGGGATGTGAGGGTAAATTTGACGCATATGCATGTGCTGCAGTAAAAGAACTGTTAGAAAAGTATCCGCATATAAAATACAGCAAAGTTCTTGCATATGTACCATCCGAGAAGAGATATAGTGAATATATGGATTATTCCGATACAATTGTTTTTGACGGAATAGAAAAAAGCCATCCGAGATACGCGATAGCATCGCGCAACGAATGGACGATGAAGAAGTCAGAATATGCAATTACATATATAAAATACCCTTTAGGCGGTGCATATAAATACGCTGAAAACATGAAACAGAAAGGAAAGACCGTAATAAACCTCGCGGATGTGTAGCGTTGTTACGGTTCGTCGGCAAGCGCCGAACCCTACGATAACGTGGTGGGAATCCGCTAATATCCGGTATAGCAACGCCGCCTATAAAGCCAAGCGGACAATAAATTACAGCGAAATCACGGCAAAGGCTTCGCGTGCAAAACGCAGTTTTGCCATTAGCAGAAGCCTTCGTGATGAGCGCTTAATTTATCCGCTGCTTTATCAGCGGTAAAGGCGTGGGGGTTAAAGGGGACCGCAAGAGGTCCCCTTTAAGTCATGGCAGAATTACGATTATAATATCACATTATTTATTTTTTGCGGTGCCAAATTTTTGCCATCTCTCTGCCAAAATTCTGCCGTTTTTTTGCCAAAATTTTGCCAAAACGCAAAAAGAAAAAATTTACAAATTTATCTTTAATTCGGGTGCAGGGTATGATATACTTATTATATATAGAATAAAAATGCGAAAACAAGAGGATAAAGGAGCATTTTCCATGAACATAAAATTGCTTACTCCCACAGCATCGGTTCCCACGCGTGCATCTGACGGTGCAGCAGGATACGATTTGCGTGCGGATATTGCCGAAAAGTTTACACTTTCTCCGGGAGAGATTTTCCCCGTGCCCACTGGTGTGGCCATTGAGCTGCCGTCAAAGAACCTTGTTGCCGTTGTATGTGCGAGAAGTGGACTTGCAATAAAGCACGGAATTTCGCTTGCAAACGGAGTGGGGATTATTGACAGCGATTACCGCGGTGAAATAAAGGTCGGGCTTATCAACCTTGGAAAAGAGGCGTTTGAGATAAATCCGGGCGACAGGATTGCACAGCTTCTCATTATGCCCGTGGAAACACCGGAGCTTTGCGTTGTTGATTCGATATCGGAAACAGAGCGCGGCGCGGGCGGCTTCGGAAGCACGGGGCGGAAGTAAGCGTAAAGTGCAAAATGATTAGTACCGAAAAATATTCCAATTGAAAGAGAAGGAAGTACAGAATGCTGATTCTTGCATCAAAATCTCCGCGCCGACGTGAGCTTTTGTCTCTTCTTACAACTGAATTTAAAATTGACGTATCAAACGCGCACGAGCCGGAGTTTTGTGGCGGTGAGGTTTCTTCGTACGTGTGTGAGCTTGCGCGAATAAAGGCACGTGAGGTTGCAGGGCGGCATCCGGAAGATACCGTTATAGGTGCAGATACGGTTGTAGCATTCGACGGAGAGGTGCTTGGCAAGCCGCGAAGTGAGGCTCATGCAAGAGAAATGCTTGCTGCAATGTCCGGTGGTGTGCAGAAGGTATACACGGGTGTGTGCATAATCCGCGACGGTAGAGAGTACACCGATGCCGTGTGTACGGAAGTGATTTTTCGTGATCTTTCCAAAGACGAGATAGACGCATATGTTGCCACCGGCGATTGTATGGACAAAGCAGGTGCTTACGGGATTCAGGGCGGTGCCGGAGAGTTTGTTTCTCACATTGCGGGCGACTATTTTAATGTTATAGGGCTTCCGATGAAACGCCTGTCCCAAATGCTGGAGGAAATCCGATGAATGACTTTTTTTCAAAAAAAACAGTTATAACAGCGCTGATTGCGGTTTTGATTGCGCTTATTCTTGCCATCCTGTCTGCTGTATCGGGTGGAAGAATCTCGCCGATAGGTTCCCTTGTGAATATTATTTCGGAGCCGGTGCAGAGTGCGGTAAGCGCAGTTGAAGACTTTTTCGGAGAGCGGGCGGCCCGCGCAACGCGCTATGATGAGCTTGAGGCTGAAAACGAGACTCTGCGTTATGAGCTGTCGGTTGCACGTCAGGCAATCCGTGAAAATAGTGCGATTGAAAAGGAAAATGAGCAGCTTCGTGCAGCGCTTGCAATGCGTGAACGGGATTCTTCTTTTGTGTTTGAAGCGGCAGAAATTGTCGCAAAAAACGGAGACAACTGGACGCGGAGCTTCACGATAAACAAAGGATCAAGTGCCGGTGTTGCCCCGGATAACTGCGTAATTACAGCCGACGGTATGGTGGGTTTCATCAGCGAGGTGGGAACGACGTGGGCAACCGTTACTGCGCTTACCGATACTACGATGGAGGCTTCGGCAATTGCTTCGCGAACGCGTGACGTTGCAAGTGCTGAGGGGGATTTTGAGCTTATGGCACAGGGGCTTTTCCGCTTAAGCTATCTTCCTAAGAATACGCAGATTCTTGCAGGTGACGTCATCGAAACCTCGGGGGTCGGAGGACTTTTCCCTAAGGGAATCGTTCTTGGAAGCGTGGTAGAGGTTAAGAATGAAAGCCACGGCATATCAAAATATGCCATTGTCCGCCCGGCGGTTGACCTTGACGGCATAAACCATGTGCTTGTAATTAAAAGCTTTGAGATAACAAACTGACGGAGAGAGTTTATGACGCTGAATATACGCAAAAAGCTGTATAAATGGACGTGTTACGCCGCGCTGATGCTTGCCTCGGTGTTGCTTTCAAGTACTCTTTTTTCGTCGTTCCGCGTTTTTTCGTGTGCGCCGTCGCTCATCCCCTTTATCGTTGCGGCGATAGCTCTGCACGAGGGTGTGGGAGAAGGGATGATTGCAGGTCTTGCCGGTGGTTTTATTTGCGATGCGTTCTATTCCTCGCACGAGGGGTTTTATATTATTGTTATGACTGCTCTTGCATTTCTTATTTGCCTAATGAATACGGTTATGTACTGGAAAAGCTTTGGTATGGCACTTATTGACTGGGCGGTTCTCATCTCGGCGATGCATTTTATTCATTACTGTGTGTATATGCTTGCGCGCGGAGAAGCAAGCGCATTTCCGCTTTTGTATGTAATTCCGGGCGAGCTTCTTGCAACAGCGCCGTTCACTCCTTTTTTGTATGCAATTGTAAAGAAAACTGGAAGAAGCTTTGAGGAGATGGAAGAGTAAGGTTTACGGAGGCGAAGAATTATGCAGAACTCAAAACGCATATGGGTTCTTGCGGCGGTTGCGTTTTTGGCGGCGGTCGTGTTTTTTGGTCGCCTTTATTTCCTGCAGATTGTTTCCGGAGAGGATTATCTTGAACGCTCGACAAAGAGAACATCAAGAACTGTAACCGTTACCGCACCTCGCGGAGAGATACTTGACCGCTTTGGCAGACCGATGGTTACAAACCGTATGAGCTTTTCTGTTGTGTTTGATGCCACAACATGGAACAGAGAAGGGCGCGAAGGCGTTCTGACCTATCTTGTCAACCTCTGCGACGGCGCAGGGCAGGAGTATATCGACACCCTTCCGCTCACGTTTTCCTCTCCAGTAGCGTTTACGTTTGCAAAAGGAGACGGAAGCTCTGATGAGCGCGCGGTAAAAGAATATATAAAGGACAGAAAATGGGACGAAAACCTCTCGGCAGACGAGTTTCTTATACTTCTTGCAGAGCGGTTTGACATAAAAACAACCGATAAGGTGCTTTGCCGCAAGCTTTGCGGCGTTTGCTATGAAATGGAGATGCGAGGGTTTTCAAAATCGGCGCCGTATACGTTTGCGCGTGACGTTGACCGCACGCTTGTAACAAAAATAAAAGAGCATTCGCGTATGCTCCCCGGCGTCCTCATCGAGGTGGAGCCTATCCGCGAATACAAAACAAAAGCCGCTGCACACATCTTGGGAAGAGTTGATATAATCTGGCGCGAGGAATATGCCGAGCTTCGCGAAAAAGGGTATAAAATGACCGATATGGTTGGTAAGGACGGAATAGAAAAGGCATATGAACATTATCTCCGCGGTATAGACGGCTCGAAAACTACTGAGACTACAACTACCGGAAAGACGACAACGGTTTTGTACGAGGAGCCTCCAAAGCTTGGTCAGAACTGCGTTCTCACGATTGACTTAAAGATGCAGGAAGCGGCGGAAGCAGCGCTTGCAGAGCTTGTTCCGCGTCTGCGTGCGGAGGGAAAAACCAATTCGCGCTGGGGCGGAGACAATGCAAAGGGTGCAGCAGTAGTTGCTGTTGACGTTAAGACTGGCGGACTTTTGGTTTCCGCATCGTATCCGACATATGACATAACGCAGTATAAAAAGCAGTACAACGCACTTTTTAAAGATAAATACCTTCCTCTTTTCAACCGGACAATTCAAGGCGCATTCCCGCCCGGCTCTACCTTCAAGATGATTACTGCTGTTGCGGGACTTGAGGAAAACATAATAGCACCGGAGGAAAAGATGCTTACCACGGGCAAATATATGTACTATGCACCCAGCACAACGCCGATGTGCGATATATTCCGACAGTACGGAAAGACGCACGGAAAGATTGACGTATCGGAAGCGCTGAAGGTATCTTGTAATTACTTTTTTTATGATGTTGGCAGGCGCGTTGGTATAGACAGCCTTGCTGCGTGGGCAGCGCGCTTCGGTCTCGGAGAAAAAACAGGTATTGAAATCCCCGGAGAGGTCTCCGGCAAGGTGGCATCGCGAACAGCACGAGAGGAAAAGGGAAAAACGTGGTATCCCGGTGAAACTCTTTCTGCGGCGATTGGTCAGTCTGATACTATGGTAACGCCTCTTCAGCTTGCAAACTACGTTGCACAGCTGGTAAACCGCGGAGTCAGATACAAACCGCATCTTTTAAAGAGCGTAAGAAACCCCGACACAAATGAGGAGACGGAAAAGACCGTGCCGGAGATTGTGGGGCGTGTTGATATGAGCGAGGAAACATACCGAGCAATCATAGAGGGAATGCACGCAGGTGCGCAGGAGGCCGGCGGAACATCATATTCCGTGTTCGGAACATACGGCGTGACCGTCGGCGGAAAAACGGGAAGTGCGCAGGCCCCCGGGGGCTCCCACGCGCTTTACGTTGCGTTTGCGCCAATAGACGATCCCGAGGTCGCAATCGCCGTGGTTGTTGAAAACGGCGGTCAGGGCAGCCGTATTCCGTCTGTTGCAAAGGCTGTTTTTGATGCGTATTTCGGCGCAAGCTTTGAAAACGATGCGCGCCAAAATACCGGTGTTCTTGTCAGGTAGAAAGGTTACTTTCGAAAAAACAATTTACAAATCGCAATATTTATTGTATACTATAGTATAAAGTATGTTGAAATAAGGAGCGAAAGGGCAATGGGACGTGCTATATGCGTGGCATCCGGCAAGGGCGGAACGGGTAAGACCTCGGTTGCATCGGGAATCGCGTGCTGTCTTGCGGCAATGGACAAGCGTGTTATTGTGCTTGATGCTGATGTGGGATTGCGCAATATGGACATAGTTCTCGGCGTTTCCGATTCCGCGCTCTTTGATTTTACCGATGTTATCTCGGGAAATGTTTCTCTTGAAAAGGCACTTCTCAGTCATCCTCTTGTGGAAAATCTTAGCCTGCTTTCCGCTCCTCTCGGTGAAAAGGCGGGCAGGGATGTAACTCCTCGTCAGATGGCAGAGCTGGTGCGCGAAATCAAGAGAATGTGTGACTACTGCATAATAGATTGTCCCGCAGGGCTTGATTTTGGATTTAACCTTGCCGCCGCTGCGGCAGACTGTGCAATTCTTGTAGCAACGACAGATACCGTCAGCCTGCGTGATGCGCGCTTGACGCGTGAATCTCTTAAGATGCGGGGCATAGGTGATATCCGTCTTGTTGTAAACCGCGTTCGTCCGTCTCTTATAAAAAAGCTTGCCGCTGCGAACATTGATGAGGCAATCGACCGGACAAGCACCCGCCTTATAGGAATTATTCCAGAGGACAGAGCGGTAATAGAGGCGGCAAACAAAGGAACACTTTTGTTTTCAAATCTTCGCGCGCCTGCGGCAAAGGCTTACCGCAATATTGCGCGGCGTATCTGCGGAGAGAATGTTCCGCTTATGAAAATATCGAAGAAGCTGTAGCAACAAGCTTAAGGCTTGCGGGGCTCGGTTTAAGTATGAGGGTACAGATATGAATATAGCACTTATTGCACATGACAAGAAAAAAGAACTGATGGTTCAGTTCTGCATCGCATACAAGGGAGTGCTGGGGAAGCATTCGCTTTGTGGAACGGGAACAACGGCAAAGCTCGTTTCTGACGCAACAGGGCTTGACGTTCGCCGTTTTCTTTCGGGGGCGCAAGGGGGAGATCAACAAATCGGTGCAAGAATAGCATATAACGAAATTGATATGATGCTGTTTTTCCGCGACCCGCTTACAGAACTCCCACACGAGCCGGGAATAACGTCTATTCTGCGGCTTTGTGATATGCACAACGTCCCTGTTGCTACCAATATTGCAACAGCCGAAGTTCTTATCCATGGTCTTGCGCGCGGCGATATGGATTGGCGTGACATCGTAAATCCCAAGAAGGATGCAGGGGAAATTATATAAAAAAAGAGGGTGTGACAAAATTTATTTTGTCACACCCGTTTTTCTACAGCCCTTTTTTTGAGCGGATAAACGACCAGAAAAGGATAATTATTTGCCCAGGAACGCCGAGAAGATAGATGAAGCGTATGTTCAGGGAAAAAAGAATGATAAGCGAAACGTGAATGGCGGCGAGCGCTGTCCACATAAGAAAGGATATAATGAGAAAATTGCGCCGCTTGTTAAACCAAACGGAATTGAGCACAAGCCATACAATAAATGTTATGGGAACAGCCCACAAAAATACGAGCCAGTGGTAACCCAGCGTGTGCTCACGGAACATATCCCCTGTTACAAATGCAACAAGAGCAATAAGCCACACAAGCGTTACAGACATTCCGGTAATGAAACCGCGGTTGGCAAGACGGATTCGGTTTTGTGGTCTGTCATAGCGGTTCTTTGTGTGTTCTTCTTCTAAAAGATAGTCCACCGTGACGGAAAAAATATCTGCAATGTTCTTAAGCACGGCAATATCCGGAACGGATTCGCCACGCTCCCACTTTGATACGGCTTTGTCGGAATAGTTAAGCCGCTCTGCCAGCTCAAATTGCGTCATTGCCGCTGCACGGCGCAGTGTTGATATATTCTTTGCAATTATAAGCCTTAAATCGTCCACGTTTCACACCTCCGATTCTGTTTTTTAATTATTGTATCATAATTCTGATGATAAAACAACGTATATTTTGTTAATTCTACTTTCGGTAGAATGTAAAATTTTGCGCTCTACTATGCGTTTTTGAGAAAGAGGGTGCAAAAGTGTTTAAAAAGCGGCGTGTATGTGGTAGAATATGTGCATAATTTACAGGAGGAAAAATACACATGAACGATTTTGTTATTATCACGGATTCTGCCTGCGATATTTCGGCAGAGCTTCTTGCAAAGCGCGGAATTCGCGCGCAAAGCCTTACATTCCGTTTTACGGATGAGGATAAGGAGTATAAAAACGAGGAACTTTCCGCAAAGGACTTTTACGACAAAATGAGAAACGGTGCGGTTGCAAAGACCTCCGCAATAAATATAGAAGGCTTCAAAGAAATCTTCCGTGAGGAGCTCAGCTGTGGTCGCGATGTTTTGTATCTCGGATTCTCTTCGGGACTCAGCAACACTTACAACGCAGGTCGCCTTGCGGCAGAAGAGATGCTTGATGAGTTTCCGGAGCGCCGCGTTATCGCGATAGACACACTTTGTGCATCGGCAGGGCAGGGGCTGCTTGTAATGCTTGCTGCTGATAAAAAAGATTCCGGCGCGGAGATTGAGGATGTTGCTCGCTACGTTATGGACATACGTTCCTGCCTTTGCCACTGGTTCACGGTTGATGACCTTAAATACTTAAAGCGCGGCGGGCGCGTTAGCCCCACAGCGGCATTTGTCGGAGGAATGCTAAATATCAAGCCTGTTCTGCATGTTGATGATGAAGGACATCTTATAAACATAGCAAAGGTACGCGGCAGAAAGACTGCGCTTCGCACGATTGCAGACAAATATGATGAGCTTGCGCTTGACAAAAACGGAACGGTGTATATCTCGCACGGAGACTGCGATGATGATGTTGCTGAGATGAAAGCGCTTCTTGAGGAAAAGGGCGCAAATGTCGAAATCATAACGTATGTAGGTCCGGTTATCGGCTCTCATTCCGGTCCGGGAACTCTCGCCGTATTCTTCCTCGGACGTAACAGATAAAAATTCATATGGCAACACAGCCCGTAACACAATCACCCCGCCGTCAGGCGGGGTGATAACTGTTGCGGTTTTTATTTTCCCATAATTGCTTTGTCAATTTCCTCGGCAGCGGTTTTTCCGGCACCCATCGCAAGGATTACCGTGGCAGCGCCTGTTACTGCATCTCCGCCCGCCCAGACCATATCGCGGCTGGTTTTGCCGACTTCGTCGGCAACAATACCGCCCCATTTGTGGGTATCAAGCCCGTCTGTTGCAGATGCGATAAGCGGATTCGGAGATGTTCCGATTGACATAATGACGCAGTCGCACTCTATGTCAAACTCGCTGTTTTCAATAACCATCGGGCGTCTTCTTCCGGACTCATCCGGGTCGGAAAGACGCATTCTGTCACAGGTGATTGATGAAACCGCGCCGTCACCATTTATTGAAACCGGAGAGGTAAGGAATTCAAACTTGATTCCCTCTTCAAGCGCGTGCTCAACCTCTTCCTTTCGTGCGGGAAGCTCGTTTGCCGTGCGGCGGTACACAAGCGTAACATCCGCGCCCGTTCTCTTTGCAGAGCGTGCCGCATCCATCGCAACATTTCCGCCACCAACAACACAAACGTGCTTTGCGTGCATAATCGGGGTTTTGGAATCCTCCTTATATGCGCCCATAAGATTTATACGGGTGAGGAACTCGTTCGCGGAGTAAACGCCGTTTAAGTTCTCACCGGGAATGTTCATAAACTTCGGAAGACCTGCGCCGGAGCCGATAAATACGGCTTCATAGCCTTCTTCAAACAGTTCGTCTATAAGCATTGTCTTTCCGATTATCATATTCGTTTTAATCTCAACGCCCAAAGCGCGCAGCTCGTCAATCTCGTGCTTTACAACCTCGCCGGGGAGACGGAATTCCGGAATGCCGTAGGACAGAACGCCACCGGCAACGTGAAGCGCCTCAAAAATTGTTACGTCATATCCGCGTGCGGCAAGGCTTCCTGCACAAGAGAGACCTGAAGGACCCGCGCCGATAACGGCAACGCGGTGTCCGTTTTTCTCAATTGTTTTTGCTTCTGTCTTTACATTGTTCATATGCCAGTCGGCAACAAAGCGCTCAAGACGGCCTATTCCGACGGATTCGCCCTTTATTCCGCGAACGCATTTTGACTCGCACTGAGTTTCCTGCGGGCATACTCTTCCGCAAACTGCGGGGAGAGAATTTGTTTCGGTTATTATCTGATATGCGCTCTCAAAATCTCCCTCAGAGACGCGGGCGATAAATTCGGGAATCTGAACCGCAACGGGGCAACCGGCAACGCACGGACGGTTTTTGCAGTTAAGACAGCGCTTTGCCTCATCAATCGCTTGCTCTTCGGTATAGCCCAGTGCAACCTCATCAAAGTTTTTGCAGCGTACGCAAGGCTCCTGCTGGGGCATCGCATTCTTTTTCGGAGACATATTAGCCATAATTACTCTACCTCCTTTTTGAAGAGGTTGCACGCCTCTTCTCGTGAATGTGCTTCAAAATCACTGTACATACGGCTGCGGCGTATTGCTTCATCAAAGTCAACGAGATGACCGTCAAATTCAGGACCGTCAACGCACGCAAACCTTGTCTCGCCGCCAACAGTAAGGCGGCAGCAACCGCACATACCTGTGCCATCAATCATAATCGGGTTCATGCTGACAATGGTTTTAATTCCGTATTTTTTAGTAAGAAGAGAAACGAACTTCATCATGGGAAGCGGACCGATGGCAATAACCTCGTCATACTTTCTTCCCGCATTGATGAGGTTTTCAAGAACCTCGGTAACAAGCCCGCGCTCGCCGTATGAGCCATCATCGGTCATAATATGAAGCTCGGAGCTTGCTGCGCGGAATTCGTCTTCAAGGATAACGAGATCACGAGTGCGGAAACCCACAATTGCATCGACATAAGCGCCCCCGGCGTGAAGCTTCTTTGCAACGGGATATGCAATTGCACTTCCTACACCGCCGCCCACAACCGCAACGGAAGAAAGGCCTTCGGTCTCGGTCTTGCGTCCGAGCGGACCTGCAAAATCGGCGATATAATCACCCTCTTCAAGGTGACGGAGCGTTTCCGTTGTGCCGCCGACAATCTGGAAGATTATAGTAACCGTACCTTTTTCTCTGTCGTAATCCGCAACGGTAAGCGGCATTCTCTCTCCGTCCTTCGTTGCGCGGAGAATAATAAACTGACCGGCATCTGCACGGCGTGCAACCTCCGGTGCCAGAACCTCCATCCTCACAACTGTGGGATTGAGATATTCCTTTTTCAGAATCTTATACATACTATCCCTGCCTCAAAAGATTTTGTTATTTATTTAACACTATATAATAGTAACACTTATTTCGCCCAAGGTCAATAACAATTATTGAGAAAAATAAAAAATATTGAGAAAAGTGATAAAATTCCCTAAAATAGAAAAAAGAGGCTGGTGTTAAGAGCCTCTTTTTATGTTGAATTTTACAGAACAAGCGAAGGTGCTGTGTATACTCTTGCGGAGTATTCGGAATCAAGGGAATAAAGCCCTTTTGAATCGTTGCCGAAAAGCTCCATCTTCTTTATCATATCGTCTGCGTTCTTTTCTTCTTCAAGCTGTTCTTTAACGAACCAGTCAAGAAACTGCATTGCGCGGAAATCCTTTACTTCATATGCTGCGGCGTAGATGTCGTTAATAAGGCTCGTTACGTATTGTTCGTGCTCAAGACCGAATTTCAGCGGATCCATAAGCGTTTTCATTTCCTTATCCGGCTTGCCCACAGCATCAAGCTCTGCCTTTTCGCCGTTAAGCTGGAGATATTTAAGGAAAAGCATTGCATGGTCGCGCTCTTCCTGAGCTTGAACCATATACCAGTTTGCAAAGCCGTCAAGCCCCTGCTGCTCATAGAAAATTGAAAAATCAAGATAGAGATATGCCGAATAAAGCTCCTTGTTAATTTGCTCGTTCATAAGCTTTGATACGTTTGCATTCATTATGTAATCCTCCTTAAAATAAATAGTAATTATTACTGTTTATAGTATATCATATTTTTTTCTGTTGTCAAGAGTTTTTATAAAAATTTTTTTCTCTTTTGTGTTTTAAGAAAAATTTTATTGCCGGAACATTGTTCTTGTCAGAGGATAGGTTTTGTGATATACTTTATTATGTATTATTATATTTTGCTTGTGTGGGAGAAAAAGTCTGCATAAATTCAGGCAGATAAAAGAGCATAGAGAAGAGATAAGGAATGAATATAATATGGGAGTTTTAAAACTGAAGATACCGAAATCCCTGGATGTGGTTATCCCATCGCATTCGGCAAACCTTCTCCTTGATTGCGGGGATGGAAACGCCGCGCTTCTTTACATATATATATTGTCACACTCAGGAGAGCTTGATACTTCTGCTGCGGAAAAGCGCCTTAAAATGAGCGCAGAGGAAATGTCACGCGCGTTGTCGTTTCTTGAGGCGCGTGGGCTTATCGGAAAAACAGAAGGGATAAAGATTCCCGAGCGCTCAGATGCAATACCCGAATATTCATCAACGGATGTGGCAGAGCATATCGGCTCGGACAGAAATTTCAAATATCTTGTGAATTTCTGCGAGGAATCTCTTGGAAAGATTCTCACAACCGTTGATTTGCAGGTGCTTTTGGGAATTTACTCGTGGCTGGGTCTTCCGGTTGATGTTATATGCCTGCTCGTGAAAAGCTGTATTGATGATATGAGAAAGCGCTATGGACCGGGGCGAGTGCCGACAATGCGCATGGTTGAAAAGCGTGCGAAAGCATGGGTGCGCGCAGGCGTGCTTACACTCGGCAGAGCCGAGGAATACCTAAAAGAGCAGGAAAAGCTGGGGAGGGAAAAGACGAGATTTGCAGAGCTTTTGCGGATTTCGGGGCGTGCGCTTTCTCCAACGGAGGAAAAGTATATTTCCGAGTGGATGACGTTCGGACTCTCCGATGAGCTTATTGAAGCGGCGTATGATAAAACGGTGGTAAACACCGGTTCGCTTAAGTGGAGCTATATGCACAGAATTTTGTCGTCGTGGAGCGCGCTTGGAGCAAAGACACTTTCTGATGTTGAATCCGGCGACAGAAAAAGCGGAGAAGGCTCCGCATCTCAGGGCGCGGACGAAAGCGCTGCAATGAGACTGCGTGAGCTTAACAGAAAGAAAAGGCAGGGAAGTGCGGTATGAGTGGAATAAAATACGATAAAGAAATACTTGAAAATGTTTTACATACTCTTGAAAATGAAAAAATCCGTGCTGAGGCAGAAGCAGATGCGCGAAAGCTAAAAATTTACGGTGCACTGCCGCGCATAGCAGAGCTTGATGCAGAACTTCGCACAACGGTATTTGACGTTATACGCGCATCATTTGGCAAGGGAGAGGATACCGCGGCGCTTATTGCCCGCGCAAAAGAGAAGAATCTTGCTCTTGTTGCTGAGAGAAAGAAGCTTCTTTCCGAAGCAAATATTCCGGAGAATGCGCTCCTGCCGAGATATTCCTGTGAGGTGTGCAGTGATTCAGGATATACCGGCGGAGAGCTTTGCCCGTGCGTTATCGCAAGATATCGCCGTGCGGTAGCTGACGAAATAAATAAAAGGCTTGTTCTTAAAAAATGCAATTTTGCAGAGTTTGACATATCGCGCTATCCCGAGAACGGAACGGCTCTGTCTCCGCGCGCCCACATGCGCGAGGTACTCCAGTTTGCGCGTGACTACGCTGAAGGTTTTGGAGAGGACAGCGAAAACCTCTTCCTTACGGGAGGTCCGGGGCTTGGAAAGACATTTCTTGCATCATGCATTGCGCGAAGGGTTGCGGACCGCGGTTTTTCCGTTGTTTTCGGAACGGCATTTTCCATCCTCGGAGAATATGAGGCGGTTAAGTTCGGAAGAAGCGACGGAAACACAGGTGTGTATGAAACGTGCGATTTGCTTGTCATAGATGACGTGGGACGTGAGATGAAAACGCCCTTTACTGTCGCCGCGCTGTTCAATATCGTAAATATGCGCCAGAACGCAGACAAAAAAACTGTAATAATTTCCTCAAATGAGGAAAATGATATTATAAAAGACTATGGTGCGGCATTTTTTTCGCGCATCAAGGGAGATTTTATAAAGCTTGAGTTTTTAGGAAACGATATGCGTCGTAATTAAATGCAACAGGAGAAGAAATTGTGAAAAGATTTTTAATCGTGCTTTCGGCGTTTCTTTTACTTACCGTAACCGCGCTTGCCGCAGGACCGGAGCTTGTTTCCGAGTCGGCGGTGCTTATTGATGCTCAAACGGGTCAGGTGCTGTATAACAAGGAAATGCACAAGCAGATGTATCCGGCAAGCATAACAAAAATTCTTACCGTTATAACGGGTCTTGAAAAGCTCTCTATGACGGAAAAAATGACTATGTCGCACTACGCCGTGTTTTCTCTGCCCGTAGGCTCAAGTCACATTGCGCTTGATGAGGGAGAAGAGATAACCATGGAGCAGGCTGTGTATGCGGCGCTTCTGATGTCGGCAAACGATGCCTGTAACGGCATTGCGGAAAAGGCAGCCGGCTCAATCGAGGCGTTCACGGAAATGATGAACGAAACAGCCGTGCGCGCAGGTGCGAAGAATTCCAATTTCGTCAATGCCCATGGTCTTAGCGACGATAATCACTACACAACGGCGTACGATATGGCAATGATTTGCCGCTATGCATTGAAAAACGAGACGTTCCGTAAGGTTTTTGGCACGTACAAATACGTTATGGCGCCTACTAATGAACAACCGGAGCAGCGCACGTTCGTAAACCAACACTATATGGTAAGCGTTCCCGACATGAAGTACGACGGAATAATCGGCGGTAAAGCCGGATGGACGCGCGTTTCAAAATGCACGCTTGTTACGGCGGCAGAGCGGGACGGCAGATGCCTTATCGCCGTTGTTATGAAGTGCGTGAAGGATAAAGACAAATATGCCGATACAAAGGCGCTTCTCGACTGGGGATTTGAAAATTTCAGTGAAGTAAGCTATAACACATCAGACCTTCCTTCGGGTGGATATGCATTTGACAAGCCGGTAGAGCTTCTGCTCCCTACAGGTAAAACTCGCGAGGATGTTTCGCTTTCTGTAACAATGGAAGACGGAGTTGACTACGCCGTGTTCTCATATGCTGACGGCGAAGAAATTCTCAGAACACCTTGCTCTGTTTCAATTGACGTTTCTGCCAAGACCGACGGTGAGATACGGCGTGATATGGTAAAAGGAATTATCGGCGGTATTATAAAAGGTGTTGCAATAATCGTTTTGTGCATTGTCGGTGCGTTTGTTATTTTGTGCGTGGCAATTATAATAAGAAAACGGATTTACCGTGCAAGAAGAAAGAAGAGAAGGAGAAGATAATATATGAAAAAGACATTTTTATGTGTAACAACATTTGCGGCGGCACTTGCGCTTCTGCTTTGCGGGTGTGCTAATAAGCCGAAAACCGCAGGGGAATATACGCTGACATCCCAGTTATCTGATGAGCTGCGCGCCGATGCAGAGCGCGTGCTCACAGAGTTCTTCCGTTGCTTTGAGGAGGACGATGCCGCAGGCGTGCTTCCTCTTCTTGATAAGAGCTTGGAAACCAATGCCGAGGATATCGATGCCCTTTTCACCGAGCTTCACGATATGGCGAAAAATCCGTTTGTGCCTTTTGATAAGTACTACTTAAGCGGACTTAAGGTCAGTGATACGCTTATAAAGGTAAAGCACACGGCAGACGATAAGATGTTCCTTGAGCTTGTTCCCGCAAGCGAAGAGCTTCTTTGTGCGCTTTACGTTTCCGAGGGTGAGAAAATTTCGTATATGATGTCTGTTATGATGACCGCAACGGCAGACGGCTTTAAAATTGGCTACTTTACACCAACGGTGTATAAATACAACGGTATGGACGCGCCTGCAGTTTACGAAAAGACAAAGGAAATAAGCGCGGAAGGGAAAACGGTGCCTGCGTATATATATTCCTGTATGCTTGGGAGTGCGTACCGCCCGGGCGGATATATGAGATATGAAAACGATGTTGAAATGGAGGATATGTGCTACAAGCTCTATACGGAGATTGCAGAAAAAATCGTACTTCCGTATGCTCTTCCTGATACGGCAAACTCATCGCTCTATCGTATAAGCATTGTGAACGACGGCGAATATGGTGCAATGCCGCTCCTTCTCGTAAGAACCGATGCACCAGTAAACGATAAAGCGGCAATCGAAGCCGAGTGTCAGAAGGTTATCGACCGTATTGAAGCGATTTCTCCGGGATTGCGAGCAGAGTTTTCACACGCGCATATGACAGTAACGAATGACACAATTGATGAAACCAACTCCAGTCCGAAAACAGAAAACATTATAATTTCATTAAAGTAAAAAAATTTACCCCCATGAGGCGGAGATTCCGCTTCATGGGGGTGCTGTAATGTGCGGTTATTTATTAATGAATCGTGGCTCCCGGGGCGATTTCGTCATCTGCGAAGATAACCTTGCAGCCACCGTCGGGAAGGTCTGCCGCAAGAAGCATACCGTGGCTTTCAACACCGCGAAGCTTTGCGGGTGCGAGGTTTGCAACAAGAATTACTTTTTTGCCTATAAGCTCGTCGGGGGCATACTGCTGTGCAATGCCAGAGACAATCTGGCGCTCGCCTTTCCCGTCATCAACGATAAGACGCAGAAGCTTGTCGGACTTCTTTACCGGCTCACATTCAAGGATTTTCACAACGCGAAGCTCTACCTTGTCAAAATCGTCAATTGTAATTTCAGGTGCCTTTTCCTCTTCCGGCTCATTTGCCGCTGCGGCTTGTGCCATTGCCGCTTCCATCTCGGCGTTAAGTTCAGAGAGCTTCTTTGCTTCGTCAATTCGCGCAAAGAGAACTTCTGCCTCCCCTACGGTTATGCTGCCGCTCTGTGCAAATTCGGAAAGGGAAGCAACATCGGATGCAGAAGCACCGCACTGAGCGATGATTTTTTCTGCGGTTTCGGGCATGAATGGATAAATAAGTGTTCCGATAAAGCGGATGGATTCAAGAAGATTAAAGAGAACAGTTGAAAGACGCTCGCGCTTATCCTCGTCCTTTGCAAGCGCCCACGGAGCAGTCTCGTCAATGTATTTATTGCTGCGGCGTGCAAGGGAGATGATCTCCTCCAGCGCATCTGCAACACGGTATTCTTCCATTTTGTCGGCAACAGCATCACGGCACCCCAGTGCGCAGTCTATAAGGTCTGCATCCATTGTGTCTGTAGCGCCGGTGTGGAGGACTGTGCCGCTAAAGTATTTGTTAGCCATCGCAACCGTGCGGTTGACGAGGTTTCCGAGCGTGTTTGCAAGGTCGGCGTTAAAGCGTGCGATAATTGTTTCATAAGTAATTGTGCCGTCCTGAGCAAAAGGCATTTCGCGGAGAACATAGTAGCGCACCGCGTCAACACCGAAGTGGCGGACAAGGTCATCGGCATAAATAACATTGCCACGGGATTTGCTCATTTTATCCGTTCCGAAAAGAAGCCACGGATGACCGAAAACCTTCTTAGGAAGAGGCTCGCCGAGTGCCATAAGCATAATCGGCCAGTAGATTGTGTGGAAGCGGCGAATGTCCTTTCCGATGATGTGGACATCTGCCGGCCAGTATTTGTTGTAAAGCTCACCCGAGCCGTCCGGAGAATATCCGAGCGCGGTGATGTAGTTTGAAAGCGCGTCAATCCAGACATAGATAACGTGCTTGTCATCAAACGTTACGGGAACACCCCACTTAAACGACGAGCGGGAAACGCATAGGTCCTGAAGCCCCGGCTTTAAGAAGTTGTTCACCATTTCCTTTTTGCGACTCTCGGGCTGGATGAAATCCGGGGTTTCCTCTATGTGCTTCATTAAAGCATCCTGATATTTGCTCATTCTGAAGAAGTATGCCTCTTCGTTGGTTTTCTTTACGGGTCTGCCACAGTCGGGGCATATGCCGCCCTCAACCTGCGTGTCAGTGAAGAAGGACTCGCACGGCACACAGTACCAGCCCTCGTATTCGCCCTTATATATATCGCCCTGGTCGTAGAGCTTTTTGAAAATCTTCTGAACGGTTTCGACGTGTTCTTTGTCAGTTGTACGGATGAACTTGTCATAGCTTGAGTTCATCATATCCCAGATACTTCTTATTTCACCTGCAACACCGTCAACATACTCCTTAGGTGTCACGCCGGTTTCCTTTGCGATATCCTCAATCTTCTGCCCGTGCTCGTCGGTGCCGGTAAGGAAAAACACATCAAAGCCCATTCGGCGCTTGAAGCGCGCGATGGCATCGGTGAGAACAACCTCGTATGTGTTGCCTATATGCGGCTTGCGTGATGTGTAAGCAATGGCAGTTGTGATATAAAATTTTTTCTGCTGCATAGCTTCATGCCTCTTTCCGTTATTATACTACCATATAGTATACCATAAAACAGGTAATTTTTGCAAGACATATTATTGCATAAAACAATATTGCGAGGCTTGTGCGTTTTTTTGCTTTTTTTGACGAATTTACTTGACATTCTCCCTCAATAGAGTATAATTAAACAGTAGAAAAAATAACAGAAAATGGAGGATATAAGTATGACACCTTATATGCAAAGAGTCCTTGATGAAGTCAAGGCACGCAACAAGGGAGAAACTCTCTTTATCCAGACGGTTGAAGAGGTTTTTGCAAGCATCGAGCCTATCGTTGCACAGCATCCGGAATATGAAAAGGCAGGTCTTCTTGAGCGCCTTTGCGAGCCGGATCGTCAGATTTCTTTCCGCGTTACATGGGAAGATGACAACGGAAATTATCACACAAACCGCGGTTACCGCGTCCAGTTCAACGGCGCAATCGGTCCGTACAAGGGAGGACTTCGTTTCCACCCGTCGGTAACCATTGACACAATGAAGTTCCTTGCATTTGAGCAGACCTTCAAAAACAGCCTTACCGGTCTTCCGATCGGCGGCGGTAAGGGCGGCTCAGACT
>JAZQSB010000025.1:0-4981 GCA_045629885.1 Eubacteriales bacterium
CTTGTAGTTACGGCCGGTGTAGTAAAGGATACGCTCGGTGGTGGTTGTCTTACCGGCGTCGATGTGTGCCATGATTCCTATGTTCCTTGTCAATTCAAGGGGAAACTGTCTTGGCATATTATATCTCCTTTCGGTAGTTACAGATAAGGATTACCAACGGAAGTGTGCAAACGCACGGTTTGCCTCTGCCATCTTATGTGTATCCTCACGCTTCTTAACTGCGCCGCCGACGCCGTTTATTGCGTCAACAAGCTCACCTGCGAGGCGCTCGCACATTGTGCGCTCGCTTCTTGCACGAGCATAAGCCGTGAGCCAGCGAAGACCAAGGGTCTGTCTGCGCTCAGGGCGAACCTCGATCGGCACCTGGTATGTTGCACCACCGACACGGCGTGCCTTAACCTCAAGTACCGGCATAATGTTTTCAAGTGCTTCGGTAAAAGCTTCAAGCGGAGCCTTACCTGTCTTTTCGCTTACGATGTCAAAAGCGCCGTAAACGATTTTCTGTGCAATGCCCTTCTTACCGTCGAGCATAATGCTGTTGATAAGCTTTGTGACAAGCTTGGAGTTGTAAAGCGGATCAGGCAATACATCTCTCTTCGGAACAAATCCTCTTCTTGGCACTTTTCTTCCCTCCTTCATATAGGTAATGATTTCATAGGTACTCCAAAACTTTATTAAAGCATGGAACTGTGCCCGCCCGAGGTTTATACATATATATAAACACTGGGCAAGGCGATGACTTTGCCTTGCACTGTGCGTGGTAAAGTCGTAACTTGGCTATTGATTTTACTTGCCTGCCTTCGGCTTCTTTGCACCGTACTTTGAACGAGCCTGCATACGGTTTGCAACACCCTGTGTATCAAGCGTACCGCGGATAATGTGGTAACGCACACCAGGAAGGTCCTTAACACGTCCGCCGCGGATCATAACAACAGAGTGTTCCTGAAGGTTATGACCTACACCGGGAATGTAAGCAGAAACCTCAGTGCCGTTTGTAAGGCGAACACGGGCGATTTTACGGAGAGCAGAGTTCGGCTTCTTCGGGGTAGCAGTACGAACAGCTGTGCATACGCCACGCTTCTGAGGTGAGCTCTGATTCGTAACCTCTTTCTTTAATGAGTTGTAACCGTTCTGCAGAGCAGGAGCAGTGGACTTATAGACCGAAACCTGACGTCCCTTTCTGACAAGCTGGTTTACTGTAGGCATTAATCTTTTCCTCCTTTCCTCAAAAATAAACATATATTCTCTGCCGACCGGCTTCCGAAAAAACGGAAGTCGGTCAGCCGGGAATTTTAAAAGAAATTTGGGTTTGTGCTTATTTTGAAAGCACTGCCACGGCGGCACCTACGTTTATTTTGCAGGCACGGCCGAGCTCCTCCATCGAATCCGCATAAACAACCGGTACCCCATTTTCCTCGCAAAGGCGGGCAAACGGCTCAGTCACACCGGGGTCTGCATCCTCGGCAACAAACGCCTTTTGGGCAAGACCTCCGAGAACAGCTTTTTTTGACTGTTTAAGACCTACAATCGGTTTTGCGGACGCAAATTCGGTCAGCATTCCGGGTTTACCTCCAAAAAATGCGCGTAAAATCTGATTATACAATCATACATTAAGATATTATAACAGATTATTTGCAAATACTCAATCATTAATGCAAAAATTTTCTAAATTCCTGCAACTTCTTCTGTTACATCACTCTCAGACTTATATTCAACGTCAAACTCTCGGTACATCGACATTCCCGAACCTGCAGGGATGAGCTTACCGATAATAACGTTTTCCTTAAGACCGACAAGCGGGTCAATCTTGCGCTTGATTGCCGCAGCTGTAAGGACACGCGTTGTTTCCTGGAAGGATGCACCAGAGAGGAACGAGTCTGTTGCAAGGGCAGCCTTTGTGATACCGAGAAGAACCGGAGTGCAAGTTGCCGTTGCAAGAGCTTCACCGTTACCGATGCGTTCAAGCACCTTCTTATTCTCGTTCTCAAACTCAAAGAAGTCAACCATAGAACCGGAGAGGAGTGCTGTATCACCGGGTTCGTCAACCGTTACCTTGCGGAGCATACGGCTTACGATAACCTCGATGTGGCGGTCGTTGATATCAACGCCCTGCTGACGGTAAACACGCTGAACTTCCTGGATGAGGTAATTCTGAACAGCAGAAACGCCGCTGATGCGGAGAACGTCATGCGGATTCAGCGCACCTTCCGTAAGCTCTGCACCTACCGTTACGCCGTCGCCCTCGGAAACCTTGACGATTGCACCGAACGGAAGCGGATAGCTTCTGACCTCACCTGTAATCGGACTTGTGACATTGATTGCACGCGGAGCATTCTTTCTGATTTCATCAAAGGAAACAATACCGTCGATTTCGGAGAGAATTGCCATCTTCTTCGGCTTACGACCTTCAAACAGTTCAACGACACGCGGGAGACCCTGCGTGATATCGTCACCCGCAACACCACCGGTGTGGAACGTTCTCATTGTAAGCTGTGTACCCGGTTCACCGATGGACTGTGCAGCGATAACACCGACGGACTCACCGATGCTTGCGGCCTCGCCGGAAGCAAGGTTTGCACCGTAGCACTTAGCACATACACCGTGACGTGCACGGCACTTGAGAACAGAGCGGATTGAAATACGCTGGGTGCCTGCGCTGATAATCTTATCTGCATCGTCTGCAGTCATAAGCTTATCCTTGGAAACAATTACATTGCCCTGACCATCTGTAAAGTCCTCAACGAGGAAACGACCCACAAGTCTGTCGCGAAGCGGCTCAATAGTCTGACCGCCATCGCGGATTTCAAACACCTCGATACCCTCTGTCGTTCCGCAGTCGTGTTCACGGATGATAACATCCTGAGAAACGTCAACAAGACGACGTGTAAGGTAACCGGAGTCCGCAGTACGGAGAGCCGTATCGGCAAGACCTTTACGTGCACCACGGGATGAAATGAAGTATTCAAGAACCGAAAGTCCTTCACGGAAGTTAGCCTTGATCGGGATTTCGATTGTTTTACCTGCAGTATTCGCCATAAGTCCGCGCATACCGGCAAGCTGACGGATCTGATTCATAGAACCACGAGCACCGGAGTTTGCCATCATGTATATCGGGTTGAAGTGGTCAAGGGCATTTTCAAGAGCCTTTGTAACATCATTTGTTGTCTTTGTCCACTCCTCGATAACAAGGCGGTAACGCTCGTCATTTGTGATAAATCCGCGCTGGAATTTCTTTTCAATATCGGCAATTGCTTTTTCTGAGTTCTTGATATATTCGTACTTTTCCTTAGGAACAACCATATCGGAAATAGAAATGGTTATAGCACCCTTTGTGGAGTACTTATATCCAAGGCTCTTGAGATCGTCAAGAAGCTCTGCCGTCTTTGTGAAGCCATGCTTATGGATAGCCTTGTTGATAATCTTACCAAGCTCTTTCTTCGTTACAAGGAAGTTTACCTCAAGGCCAAGCTTATCTTCGTTTCTGTCAACGAAGCCGAGGTCCTGCGGAATCGGCTCGTTAAAGATAAGACGACCTGCTGTACAGTCAATTATCGCACTCTTCATCTCGCCGTCAATCTCACGTGCAACACGGAGCTTGATTGGAGCGTGAAGTCCGATAACACCTTCGTTGTAAGCAAGAAGAACCTCGTCCATGCTTCCGAACACCTTGCCTGCGCCCGGCTCGTCGCGTTCTATAGTAAGGTAGTACGCACCGAGAACCATGTCCTGAGACGGAACAGTAACCGGGAAGCCGTCCTGCGGCTTTAAGAGGTTGTTCGCAGAAAGCATAAGGAAACGCGCCTCTGCCTGAGCCTCTGCGGAAAGCGGAACGTGAACAGCCATCTGGTCTCCGTCAAAATCAGCGTTAAACGCTGTACATACGAGCGGGTGGAGCTTTATTGCGCGTCCTTCAACGAGAACCGGTTCAAACGCCTGAATACCGAGGCGGTGAAGCGTTGGAGCACGGTTGAGAAGAACCGGATGATCCTTAATGATGGTATCGAGAGCATCCCAAACCTCAGGCTTTGCACGCTCAACCATCTTCTTTGCACTCTTGATGTTGTTTGCAACATTGTCTGCAACGAGCTTCTTCATAACAAACGGCTTGAAGAGTTCAAGAGCCATTTCCTTCGGGAGACCGCACTGGTAAATCTTAAGTTCCGGACCGACAACGATAACAGAACGACCAGAATAGTCAACACGCTTACCGAGAAGGTTCTGACGGAAGCGTCCCTGCTTACCCTTGAGAAGGTCGGAGAGTGACTTGAGCGCACGGTTGTTCGGACCTGTTACAGGGCGACCACGGCGACCATTGTCGATGAGTGCGTCAACAGCTTCCTGAAGCATACGCTTCTCGTTACGTACAATGATGTCAGGAGCGTTCAGCGCAAGAAGGCGCTTTAAGCGGTTGTTTCTGTTGATAACGCGGCGGTAAAGATCATTTAAATCACTTGTGGCAAAGCGTCCGCCGTCAAGCTGAACCATCGGGCGAAGCTCCGGAGGAAGAACCGGAAGCACGGTAAGAACCATCCACTCAGGGCGATTGCCCGATGCGCGGAATGCTTCAACAACCTCAAGGCGCTTGATAATGCGAAGTTTTTTCTGCCCTGCTGCTTCTGCAAGCTCTGCGTGAAGCTCCTCAGAAAGCTTGTCAAGATCAAGCTCTGCAAGAAGTTCGCGGATAACTTCGGCACCCATACCTGCCTTGAAGTCATCCTCGTACTTAAGACGGTAATCGCGGTATTCCTTCTCGCTGAGAACCTGCTTTTTCTCAAGCGGCGTGTCACCCGGATCGGTGACAATATAAGATGCAAAATAGAGAACCTTTTCAAGAATTCTGGGGGAAATGTCAAGGATAAGACCCATACGTGACGGGATTCCCTTGAAGTACCAGATATGAGAAACCGGGGTTGCAAGGTCAATGTGACCCATACGCTCACGCCGAACCTTTGCCTTGGTAACTTCAACACCGCATCGGTCA
>JAZQSB010000026.1:0-7274 GCA_045629885.1 Eubacteriales bacterium
ATCTGTAACAGTACCTTCAACAGTAGTCTTGTCCTGACGTGCAAGCTCTACATCATCCCAACCCTTGATAGCGTCGAGACGCTTCTTGGAAAGTGTTATAATTCCTTCAACATCGTTTACACGGACAACGGAGCACTCAATCTCGTCACCGACTTTGTACTTATCAGCTTCTGCATCTTCGCCGATTTCGGAATACGGGATATAACCGGCGTACTTTGCACCAAGGTCTACCTGAATATCGGACGGGGTGATTGCTGTTATCACGCCGACAACCTTATCTCCATTATTAAAAGTTTTGAGAGAACTTAAAAGTAACTCCTCAAAAGATTCTCCCTCAAAGTTCTTGATTTCTTCGCTCATCTTGCCTTTTACCTCCTTAATTATCCAATCGGGTGTCGATGCGCCCGCCGTTATACCGATGCTTTCTGCGCCGCGAATTTCGGAGAGATCAATCTCTTCTGCGTTCTCAACGCGGATAACCTTCGGACACACGGAAGTGCATATCGCAACAAGCTCCTGAGTATTTGAGCTTGTCCTGTCCCCGATTACAACCATAACGTCTGATTCCGATGCCAGGCTTGCAGCTTCGGTCTGTCGTTTATCGGTCGCGAGACATATTGTATCAAATATTTCGCAATTTGTACACACTTTTTTTAAAATTTTTACGCAACTTTCCCAAATTTTTCTCCCAACAGTGGTCTGAGAAACGGCGCAAACCCGCTTAGCTCTAAGCTCGGGACGGTTTTCAAAAAGTTTTGACATTTCCTCTGCCGAACCGACGATTTCTGAGTGTAAACACTGTCCGGCGATGCCAAGAACCTCCGGATGCGACCTTTTACCAACGATTATAACTTCACATCCGTCCTCGGATTTTTCTCGGACAATGTTGTGGATACGCATAACATACGGACACGTAGCATCCGCATATTCAACACCGCGGGACGCAAGCTCATCATAAATGCTTTTTGCCACTCCGTGTGAGCGGATAACCGCAAGGCTTCCTTCCGGCACCTGCTCCGGAGAATCTACACTCGGCACTCCGAGAGACTCAAGAAACTGAACAACATGTGCATTGTGGATTATCGGACCTATAGTACATGCCCTTACACCTTCACGCCCAAGCTTTTCCGCCATATCCACTGCCCGCCGGACACCGAAGCAGAAGCCTGCAGTTTTTGCGACAGTCACCTTCGCCATCAGGCTTCACCCCCTTTTCCGAGCGCGAGTATCTCACCAAAAACGCTTTCTACAACGGCTTTATACTTTGCGCTGCCGCTTCCCTCAAACAAATCTGTTCGAACCGGCTTTCCGACAATTACATCCACACGTCCCAAAAGACGCTTTTTCCCACTTATAAAAACTGGAAGCATTGTTGCACCCGCACGGCAGGCTATCATCGCAGCACCCGTCTTTGCACCGGCAACATCTGCCTCGCCCGAGACACGTGTGCCCTCCGGGAATATAACGACCTTTCTGTCATTTTTAAGATGATTAATGGCATCACGAAGCGTGGACATCGAGGTAGCCCCGCGGTCAACGGGAATAGCCTCAATTTTGCGCAAAAGCGCACCTATTACCGGAACTCGGAAAAGCTCAACCTTTCCCATAAACACGGGCAAATCTGATTTATCGAACAGCATCACCGCAAAAAACGGGTCAAGCATTGAGGTGTGGTTTGCACACACTACCGTAGCGCCCTGCGGAACATTCTCCCTACCGGTAATTCTTACACGAAAGAAAAGGCGAAAGACAGGAATTACGACAGAAACAAGAAATTTATAAAATCGCATCAGGCATCCAACCTCTCTTTTATTATGCTTTTAAGAAGCTCTACGCTTTTCTCAAGCGTATTGCCGGTGGTATCGACCTTAATCGCATCCTCCGCCGCAGCAAGAGGGGCAACAGAGCGGCTCGAGTCTTGCTTATCACGTGCTCGCATATCCTCAAGAACCTTTTCATAAGAAACGCTTTGTCCCTTAAGAATCAGCTCATCATATCTTCTTTTTGCACGGTCTTCATCGGTTGCCGTAAGGAAAATCTTGATGCGCGCATCCGGAAGAACAACTGTTCCGATGTCACGTCCGTCCATTATAACATTGTCACGTCTTGCAAACTCGCGCTGCATTTCAAGAAGAAACGCACGCACTGAAGGGATAGCCGACACATCAGAGGCATACCCTGAAATAACGTGATCACGGATCTCATCAGTTACATCATCTCCGTTTAAAAACAGGCGCTGAACCCCTTCGCGATGGGCTATCTCAATATTAATTTGCGGAAGCAATTTTTCCACCGCTACCGCATCCTTTGGATTTACACCGGTGCGTTTTACATAAACGCCCACCGTGCGATATATCGCACCGGTATCAACATATGTAAAGCCAAGTTCCTTTGCAAGTAATTTTGATATTGTGCTTTTGCCCGCTCCGCTCGGTCCGTCAATCGCTATTGCACACTTGTTCATAATTTTCTCTCCTTCATTCCTGTGCTGAATATGTTCCAGCCGAGTATGCCGTAGACCATGCTATCTGAAGGTTAAAGCCTCCGGTATAAGCATCTACATCTATCACTTCACCGGCAAAGAACAACCCGCTTGTGATTTTTGATTCCATTGTCTTCGGATTTATTTCACGGACATTAACGCCCCCTGATGTGATGATTGCCTCTGCTATGGGGCGCTTGTCGTCTATATCTATACGCAAACCTTTTAGCGTATCGCGCAAAGAACGGCGCATTTCTCGTGTAAGTGCATTCGCCTTTACATCTGCTTGTATGCCGCTTTTGGAAAGAACAGCCGGGATAATACCGGAAGGAAGAAGCCCGCGCAGAAGATTCCGCATATCCTTGTTCTTCTGTTCTTCTATATCACGCAAAATTCTGTCCTCAAGCTTTTCATGCGTAAGTCCCGGCTTTAAATCAACAAGCACATGATATTTCTCATTTTCAAAATCACGCATATGCGCACTTGCCGAAAGAACCAGCGGACCGGACAGTCCAAAATGTGTAAACAGCATTTCGCCAAGCTCTGAAAAAAGCACCGTTCCCTTTTCGTTTTTTGCCGTAAGCGTAACGTTCTTAAGAGTAAGCCCCTGCGCACCTTTGCACAAATCACTCTCTCCCACAAGAGGCACGAGCGAGCCTTGCGGTTTTCTTACCGTATGCCCGCAGCTTTCCGCAAAGGCATACCCAACACCGGTAGATCCGGTAAGCGGACAAGCAACACCCCCGGTTGCAACAATAACCGCATCGCACAGATACGTATTCTCCTTCGTCTTCACGCCGGTTATTTCCCCGTTTTCTGAAAGCACACCGCAAACGGTTTCTTTCTTTATCCTTGCGCCATTTTTCTTTGCAAAGGAAACAAGTGCATCAGTAACCTCACGTGCATTGTCAGATTCCGGAAAAACGCGAAATCCACGCTCTGTTTTCAGACGTACTCCAAGGCTTTCCAAAAGCTGCATCATATCCTGCGGCGAAAACGCTGAAAATGCGCTGTACATAAAACGCGGATTCTGCGGTATATTCTCTGAAAGCTCACGAAAATCACAGTTATTCGTTACGTTGCATCTGCCTTTTCCCGTTATATTAAGTTTTTTACCCGGCTGCGGATTTTTTTCAAGCACAAGCACATCCGCACCCGCGCATCCGGCAAAGCCTGCCGCAAGAAGCCCTGCAGCTCCTGCTCCTATCACTATAACCTTTTTACTCATTTTCTGCCTTCTCGTATACTTCGTATTCATCCCAGATGGTTTCAAGATTGGAAAGAGTTTTAACTACCTCGTCACCTTTCTTTATGCTCAGTACCGCAATCAGCGCGTTTATAAGCGAAAAGGGCGCAACAAGCGAATCTGCAAACGAAACCATTCCGCTGCGCGCAGTCATCTTATAATCGGCATAGCGGCAAAGCGGAGAGCTTTCTGTGTCTGTCAGTGCAATCACCTTTGCACCGCGGCTGTGGGCAAACTTCATTGCCTTTAGCGTGCGCTTTGAATATCTCGGAAAGCTCACTCCGATAAACACATCCTCATCAGATATGCGCAGTATCTGTTCAAATACCTCGCTGACACTTATCGTGCTTATAATATGGACATTCGGGAACATAAGATTGAGATAAAAGCCAAGAAACTGTGCCAAAGCACTAGATGCGCGGACACCTATTATATAGATGTTCTTAGCATCGAGAATGCATTCGCAAACCTGATTGAACTCTTCTCTGTTAATTTCATCAATAGTTGCAAGAATATTTTCAGCATCTGCGCGGAGAACGGCCCCCACAACATCCTCGCGGATTTTTTCGCTTGAGAGCTCTATTCTCTGCGTTGCCGTAAGCTTATTCTTCACAACATCCTGCAAATCACGCTGCATTTCGGGATATCCGTCATAACCAAGCTCCGCCGCAAAGCGAACAACGGTAGACTCACTGACACCCACGCGCGCAGCAAGGCGTCCCGCGGTAACAAATGCGGCTTTATCGTAATTTTCAAGAATATATCCGGCAATAAGCCTCTGCGCTTTTGAATACGTTGGAAGCTCCTCTTCAAAGCGCCCCAGAAGATTTTTCAAGCTCCACACCTCACTTGTATGCCTCTACTCTGTAAATATTCATTCCCTGCTCCATAAAACGCGCTTCGTATTCCGTAACAACATTCGGTATACCGCTCGCTGCAAGGTCAAAGGTAATATTGCGCAAACGCAGACCGTATTCCGACATGGAATTGAGCGAAAACTCAAAAAGCTTTGAATTATCTGTCTTGAAATATATGAATCCGTCATCGGAAAGAACTTCATCATACCTTGCAAGAAAATCACCATGGGTAAGGCGGCGCTTTGCCTGTTTTTTCTTCGGCCACGGGTCGCTGAAATTAAGATAAATCCCGTCTATTTCACCATTTTCAAATATTTCGCACAGACGCTCTGCATCAACGTCAAGAAAACGTACATTCTTCATTCCCTGCTCTATAGCCTTTTCCATAGCCATAACAAGCGCACCCTGTTCGCGCTCAATGCCTATAAACAAAGTTTTATCATCATTTTTAGCGGTTTCGGTTATGAATCTTCCTTTTCCGCAGCCTATCTCTATACATATCCGCTCAAACCCGAAGCTTTCCTTCCATTTGCCGCGAAAGCTTTCCGGCTCCGCCGGACAAACCGACGCGCATTTTGCAAGTCGCTTATCAAGGTTGGGTTTTTTTCTCATTCTCAAAGTGCTCACACTCTCCCATTATATAATGTAATATTTTATCACAAACTTTGGCGCGTTTCAATCTTTTTAAAGAAAAACATTAAAAAAAGAACGGTTTTTTCTCCCTCGGAATATGCGTCATCTATCAATGAAAGTGATCTCTGATAAGTCGACAGATAATGCAATTAACCTGACTTTGTGACAAATCGGCAATTTCGCAAGTGATGTTTCGTTTGTTTTCATAAAAATCAGCGCAATGTGGAAAAAATCTTTTTCAAACATATATCTTTACGATTCGGGCAAAATGTGTTACAATACTAACATACGTATAATATGTATAAACAGATAGGAGAAGGTTTTGATGAAAATTTCACCGTTACAAAAAGCAAGATACGAATACGCACCGAAGCTTCCGCAGATGCTTCGCGGCGGCATCGCCGAAATCAGCGTTTGCGAAGGCACGGAAACAAAGAGCGTTGCAGATTGCGAAAAAATTGCAGCACTTTTCCCCAACACCTACGGAAAGAAAGAAATTGTCTTCAAGAAGGGACAGAACACCTCCACAGCTAAAAAACAGGTTATCGGCGTTATTCTCTCCGGCGGTCAGGCCCCCGGCGGTCACAACGTTATCTGCGGACTCTATGATGCGCTTAAGTCCACCAATTCCGAGAACGTTCTTTACGGCTTCAAGGGTGGTCCAAGCGGACTTATCGAAGACGATTATATAATTTTTGACGATGAGTATATCAACAAATACAGAAATACCGGCGGTTTTGACATTATCGGTTCCGGCAGAACAAAGCTTGAAACCAATGAGCAGTTTGCTATCGTTGCTGACGTCTGCAAAAAGCACGGCATCACGGCAATCGTGATCATCGGTGGTGACGACTCCAACACCAACGCGGCTGTTCTTGCAGAGTATTTTGCCGCAAACAACACCGGCGTTCAGGTAATCGGTTGCCCGAAGACCATCGACGGCGACCTCAAGAACGAAGACATTGAGTGTTCCTTCGGTTTTGACACCGCTACAAAGACATACAGCGAGCTTATCGGCAACATTGAAAGAGATGCAAACTCTGCAAAGAAATACTGGCATTTCGTCAAGGTTATGGGACGTTCCGCTTCTCACGTTGCACTTGAGTGTGCACTTGAAACACAGCCGAACCTCTGCCTTATCTCGGAGGAAGTTGCCGCAAAGAAGATGTCGCTTTCGCAGATTGCAGACTACATTGCAGATTCCGTAGCCGGAAGAGCCGCAAAGGGAATGAACTTCGGTGTTGCAATAATCCCCGAGGGCGTTGTTGAATTTGTTCCGGAGTTCGCAGTTCTCATTGCAGAAATAAACGAGCTTCTTGCGGGAAGCCGTGCAGATGAATTTAACGCACTTCCTACATGGGCAGATAAATACGCATTCATTGAAAAGGGACTCACAAAAGAGTCTATGGAAGTATTCGCAATTCTTCCGCAGGGCATCCAGCAGCAATTGTTCCTTGAGCGTGACCCGCACGGCAACGTTCAGGTTTCGCTTATCGAATCCGAAAAGCTTTTCTCCGCACTTGTTGCAGATAAGCTTGCCGCACGCAAAAAAGCAGGAAAGTACAATGGTAAATTCTCTCCGATTCACCACTTCCTCGGCTATGAAGGAAGATGCGCATTCCCGTCAAACTTTGATGCGGACTACTGCTACAGCCTCGGTTACAACGCATTCATGCTCATCCAGTACGGCTACAACGGCTATCTTTCCAAGATTTCCAACCTCTCAAAGCCGGCTACCGAGTGGATTGCAGGCGGTATGCCGATAACAAAGATGATGAACATCGAGCGCCGCCATGGTGAGGATAAGCCGGTTATCAAAAAAGCTCTTGTTGAGCTTAGTGGCAAGCCGTTTAAGTTCTTTGAGGCAAACAGAGAAACCTGGGCAATCGAGACTTCATATGTATACCCCGGCGCTATCCAGTACTACGGTCCGGCAGAGGTCTGCGACCTCACAACAAGAACCCTTGCACTCGAAAAGGAATAATTAAAAACGTTTGGATAAAACTCAGAAAAGATCTACGGCCTCGCCCGTGGTGTTCTTTCCTCACCATCTACT
>JAZQSB010000027.1:0-4649 GCA_045629885.1 Eubacteriales bacterium
GGACACTATCGTCGGAAGCAGATCGCATAAATTATAACACAGAATTATAAAAAAAGTAAAGAGGGGCGGCTCTTCCAATATTTTTAAAAGAGCATCCTGACACGCGTGGCTGAGAGTTCCTGCGTTGTCGATTATATACACCTTCCGTTCTCCGTCGTTAGGTCGCACAAGGGCGTTGAGCTTAAGTGCGCGTATTACGTCGATAATTCCTTCTTTTTGAGGGATTATTCCGTATTTTGCCGCATCTGCCCTTATGTTTTCGGCATCAAGCTTTACGATGTCCGCGTGAAAGCCTTTTTCTGATTTATGGCAGGCATCGCATTTGCCGCAGGGGGCGGAATCTCCGGTGCATACTATTGCCCGCGCGAGAAGCGCGGCAAGCGTTTTTTTTCCTATGCCGCGCTCACCGGAAATCAGTATCGCGTGGGGGAGGGCGTTGCGCGCAAAAGCAGAGCTAAGATATGCCTTTGCGCGCTCGTTTCCGTAAAAACCGTCAAAATTCATCGGTTAGATTTTTTCAAAGTGCTCAACATCCATAACAAAGATGGTTGCGCCGCCGACAGAAACCTCAACGGGAACCGTGGGTATCATACCGATGCCAAATTCGGATGTAGCAGGGACAAGCTGCTTTCTGCTGTGTGAATGTTTGTTTATGATGTCAAGGACATCCTGAAGCTTTTCATCATCCACACCGACAAGAACGGTCGTGTTGCCTGTCTTGAGGAAGCCGCCTGTTGTTGCAAGCTTTGTGACAGAAAAACCTGACTTTGTGAGATTGGAAACGACAGTATGAGCGTCGTCTGCGTTGATGATAGCCATTACCATTTTCATAATCAATTACCTCCCGGTATTTATATTTGAAACGGAAAATCCGTATTCATTCAGCTTGATTTAAATAAATTCCTTATAAATATCCCTTGAAACGTATATAGGATTTACGTCAAATTCCGCCGTGTCTCCGATTTCACACGGGATGTCGGTTATATCGCAGACTGTGTGCGTCATGCCGATATGCCCCAGCACCTTTGCGTGCCGTCCGTTTATCTTTACGTATACGCTCTTTTTTTCAAGAAGGTGCTTTATATCGGAGAGTACATAGAAAATCCCATCGCGGAGTCTGTATGTATCTCTTGACTTTTCCGTGCAGAAGCCGTCTGCGTATCCAACGGGGATAACTGCGGTTTTTACGGCTTTTTTTGCGGTATATGCTCCGCTGTAACCCACCTTTGAACCGGGGGAGAGCCAGCGTATCTCGCATACATTGCTTTCCAGATGACCGACTCTTGTAAGTCCGCTTCTTCTTGTTTTGCACGGGATTCTGCCGGTGAATGCCGAGCCTATTCTCACTGCATCTCCAATTGGTTCGCGAAATCTGAAAAGGTATGCGGAGTTGGCAAAATGAACCGTGCCGCAATCAATTCCGCGAGCAATAAGCTCATCACGCAGCGCAAGGAAAGTATCGATCTGTGTGTCTGTTACACGGCGGCTTTTGAAAGCGGAGGTAAGATGCGTATAAAGACCGCAGGGGGAAAGCGCGCAAAAGCTTGTAAAAGCAGCAACAATCTGCTCTGTATCAGATGGAGAAAAACCATAACGTCCCATACCTGTATCGACCTTTATATGAACACGTGCCTTCTTTTCTTTTTCAATAGCAACCCTGTTAGCAGCAACGGCAGCATCTGTGCTCCCTATTGTAAGAATAACATCATTTTCAACAAGTGAGGAAACTTCATCTGCAAGAGAGGTTGAGCGAAGCATAAGAATATCGGTATCGGCAAGCTCCACCTTCTTTATTGTGAGAGCATCGGAAACATCCGTTACGGCAAAGTGCCGTATTCCGCAGGAGTAGAGAATGGAAATATACTCATCAAGACCGAATCCATAGCCATGACCTTTAACAACTGCAAAAACGATTGCATCGCCTGCGCGGGAAATAATCTCACGGGCGTTCTGCTCTATCTTTTCTCGCTCAATAATAAACGAAGTCATTTTTAACACATCTTTTCTCTATTTGTGATGCTTTAACATGAAGAGCTGTTTGCGAAGCTTTCTGTAAATAAATTCGCCCTTTTCAATCATAAAGTTAACCGGCTTGTTGAATATATAATCGTATTCGCCGCAGAACTCCACGAGATCGCCGTTAAAGCCTTTTTTAAAGCGGTACAAACCGTAGAGCGGATTGTCCTCTGAAAGGTCTCCGGAAACGCCGCGAAAGTCGTAAATGCGGCATCCTAGCTCAACCGCCCATTGAATCATATGCCACTGAAGCAGGTAGTTAGGCATAAAGTTGCGGTATTTGTTTGACGATGCGCCGTATAAATACCAGACCTTATCACCGTAGTGTATTGCAAGTGTTCCGGCAATCGGGATATCACCTGAATATGCCATGTAAAGTCTGCAGTTTTCGCCAAGGTTTTTGAGCATATTTTCAAAATACTCGCGGTTTCTCACAACAAATCCGTCACGGACACCTGTTTCAAGCATCATATCGGAAAAATCGCCAACTGCTTCAAGACCGCAAAGCTTAACCTCAACACCTTTGCGTTCGGCAACGCGTATGTTGTAGCGTGTTTTTGAATGGAAAGAAGCCATAAGCTCTTCCGTGTCTCGTCCCTGAACATCAAGACGGAAAACAAAGCGCGGTTGGATGCCCGAAAAGTTTTTTCCCGTATCGCGGTGACGGAAGCCAAGGCTCGTCATGATGTCGGCAAATTCCGTATCAGTAAGAAGAACATCAGGGTCAAGCTTGAACACATACGCACGGTATTTTGCTGCAAGCTTTTTTGCGCCTTCAAGAAGCTTTGCAAGAGTCTCTTTGTCGTGGATGTCACACACAGGAGCGCGTGCCGCGTACATAATGCTGTAGGGAAGAGAGGGGGCGCGGCGGATAAGAACAGACATCGCACCGCGGAGATTTCCGTCTTCACCGCGTACAATTATTCCTTCCCACGTCCACTCGGGTTTTTGCTTGCTCCATGCATGAGACTGAAGAAAATGCCCCTTTGGATGAGAGGTAACAAAAGCTTCATATTCTTCAAGCGTTTCTTTGGTGACAAACTCGACCATAAGAACCTCCGGTTAATATCTTAATAAATTGAATACACTTATTCAACAATATTATAACATATTTTTTTTCGGCTTACAAGAACAAATTGCACACTTGCGGCAAAAAATTACAAAAAACAAAATAGCACAGAAAACCAATATTTTGTTTGTGTTTTTCCTGGTTTTATGATATTACATATGGAAAGACGGAGGGGCGATGAATATGTTTGATAATGTAGGAAATGTTAGATTTATGCAAAAGCTCAACCGTGAAAAGGAATTGAGTTTTATCCGCAAAAACAGCCAGGTTTCGAGAAATGAGCTTGCCAAGGTTACAGGGCTAAGCTTATCCTCTATAACTAATATAATAAATTTCTTTATTGATTCAAACCTCGTTACGGAAACGGGAAGAATAAAAAATGAGGGTGCGGGGCGTCGTGCTGTTATGCTTGAATTTAACGCAAGCGCGTATTCCCTCATTGCAATAAATATAGAGTCTGATGAAGCCACCATTTCAATCACAGACCTTGTTGGCGGTATTTTGGAGAGCGAAAGTGTTGTAATATCAAAGAAAGAAACGGCAGATAAAGTGCTTTCCGTCATTGAAGAACGGGTTATGTCCATTATCTGCAAACGCAATGATGTAAAGGCGATTGGCTTTGCGGTATCCGGACACGTTTCCTCTGACGGAAAGGTAAGCTCAAGTATAATGAACTGGGACAGAGTTGACGTAAAATCACGTTTTGAGAAGCGTTGCAGCGTGCCCGTTTATATATCAAACAACACAAAAACCAAAGGTCTGTGGACAATACGCGCCTTAAATGACGAAAAGCGTAAGAATATTATTTTTCTCGATATGTCCTCCGACGGAATAGGTATAATAAATGAATATGACGGCGAGATAAATGCCACCGTTGCCGGAGAGTTTGGACATACGGTTATAGCTGCTGCAGACGGAGAACTGCGCTGTCTTGAAAACGTCTGCAGCGTAAGGTATATTGAGTCACGTTATGAGGAGATTTCGGGAGAATCGGTTTCAATTTCAGATATACACAAGCGCGCTTGCGTAGGAAAAAAATTGCGCGCAGCGTGATTGATGAGGCATGCGGTTATATGAGTGCAGCTGCTATCAATCTTATTATGATGTTTGAGCCCGACCTCATTATTGTGAACGCATCGGGGCTTTTTGAGATTGAGGAAATGTATAATGCCGCAATTGATCTTGCAGTTTCACATACAGCGCGTCTCGCGATGAAAACGCCGGAGTTTAAAAAGGTATTTGTTGCATCAAGCCAGTTCGCTCAGGGCGCGGCGCAGATAGCTTCAGATGAGCTTTTCGGCATCTCAGCTCCAGATGATATTCTGTAGGATATCTGCAAAAGTGCATACAACAGAATGAAAGTATAAAACATAAGATAAACCGGCGGATAAGGGAATTCCTTATCCGCCGGAGACTTATATCCGCCAAATAACTTATATATTATTCTGCATTGTGTAATTCGGCAAAAGCTTCGGGGAAACAGTGTCAGTGAAAATACCTGCAGAGTCAAGCTCCTGCGCGAACTTTTCAATATGCGCGAGCGTAAGCTTGCCAAGGCTTGCTT
>JAZQSB010000028.1:0-5015 GCA_045629885.1 Eubacteriales bacterium
CACTGTTGATGTAATGGTTGAAAAAGGAGATTATGCATATGACGGCGTGTATCAGACGATAAACAAGCTGTTTGCAGAAAATAACTGCGCGGATGTTTTGTATATAAACCGCGAAGAGGATATGGGAATAGAAGGACTCCGCCGTGCAAAGCTTTCATACTGTCCGACGGAGCTTCTGAGAAAGTACGGTGCTGTATGGAAAAGAAAATAAGATGTGCTGCCACTTCGGATATTGAAGCGATAAAAGAGCTGTGGGCAGAATGCTTTCCGGAGGATACGGAATATTCACGCTTTTTCTTTGACCGCGTGTTTAAGCTTTCCTGCGCGCGCGTATGTACGGTTGACGGGACTGTTGCAGGTATGCTTCACTCGTTTCCGTATGATTTTGCAACACCTGACGGGATTTTGCACGCAAAGTATATTTACGGTGTTGGTACTTCAAAAAGGTATCGGGGACTGGGAATCGCAGGTGAGCTTTTGAAGGCAGAGGCACAGGAGTGCGACTTTACTGTAATAATTCCGCAAAGTGAAAGCCTTTTTAAGTTTTATGAAAAAAACGGGTTTTGCGAGCTTTTTACCGTGGCAACAATAGATACAGTGCGTGGAGAAGAAAAAACTTTTACCCGTGCCGGAAAAGGGGATATTACGGCACTTAACGCAAAGTATGAGAAAATGTGCCGTGGCGGAATTTATCCCGTGCGGACACATGAGCGGTGGGAAACCCTTATTGCTGAGCATGAGTTTCTTGGCGGCGGAATTTCCCTTTTTGACGGGGGCTATTGTGTGCACTATAAGAGCGGAAATTTGCAGGAGATAAGTGAGCTTTGCGCGGCAACCGGAAGCTCTCCGTTCGGATATGAATGCAAGGCAATTGTTCCCGGCGATGACACGCCGATAGGTGCAGCGCGGCTTATAAGTGAGCGCGCACATGAGATTTTTGCAAAGGGCTACAACAGATATTTAAATCTTATGCATAACTGATTGGGAAAGGATTGGGATTATGGTATATCTTCTTCTTGAAAACGGGTTTGAGATGTGTGAGGCACTTGCTCCGGTTGACATTCTGCGCCGTGGCGGCGTAGATGTTGCAACAATCGGCGTTTCGGGGCGTGAAGTAACCTCATCTCATGGAGTTACGGTCGTTGCTGACAAGGAGTTCTCAGATATCGTTTTGTCCGATATGGAAATGCTTATCATCCCGGGTGGCCAGCCGGGAGTTGACAACCTTTGGGAGAACGAAGCTGTGCGTGAGCTTGTGATGAAAGTGCATAGTGAAGGTATAAAAATTTCTGCCATCTGCGCTGCTCCGATTATTCTTGCGCGCCTTGGTCTTCTTGACGGCAAAACGGCTGTCTGTTATCCGTCGTGCAGCACAGAGCTTGAAAAAGCAGATTTCCGTGATGGATGCGGCGTGGCAAGCTGTGACGGGATAATAACCGGTCGTGCAGCAGGAGATGCGTATGATTTTGCATTTGAAATACTGCGCACGCTTTGCGGAGAAAAGGAAACAGCGCTCGTGCGGAAAGCAATATGCTATGAATAAAAAACAAATGCGCGCCCTTATGCGTGCCCATGTATCTCAAATATCCGAAAATGAAAGATTATCTGAGGATGCTGCGATATATGAAAATGCAATATCTCTCCCCGAATGGAAATCCGCAAGAAACATTTTTGTATATCTTGGTGTCGGGGATGAGGTAAGCACGGATGCACTGACTGAAAAGCTTATTTCTGGCGGAAAGCGGGTATGTGTTCCGCTTTGTCGGGGAAAGGGAGAAATGGATGCGGTGTACATTCCGTCTCTTGATTCCCTGAAGCCCGGGCGCTATGGAATACCTGAGCCGCAGGAGTGTGGAGAAAGGGCATTTCCGGAGGAGATGGACATTATCATTGTTCCCGGTGTGGCATTTGGTATTGACGGAACGCGGCTAGGTCGCGGTGCCGGATACTATGACCGTTTTTTAAGTCGCGCAGAAAGCGCAAAGAAAATTGCGCTTTGCAGAGAAGCGGCTTTAGTAGAGACCGTGCCGACGGAGCCTCACGATAAAAAGGTTGATATCATCGTGAGCGAGCGGCGCATTATAAAAATACAAGGGTAAGGTGATATGATATGACTGCAAAAAGACGTAAAAAAAGAACCCCGTTTGCGTATATCTACATAGCTTTTGTTCTCGGCGTGTCTATGCTCCTTTCTGCGTGGATAATAATGTCGATCAATGAGCTTCTGGCATTGGCAAGACCGGATTATGAAGTCATTGTCGAAATTCCGGAGGATGCAAGCCATAGGGATGTTGCCAAAATATTGAAAAAGAGCGATATTATTGACCATAAGGTACTTTTCACGATGTTTGCGTCAGTAACAAAGCGTGGTGCGACTTATCCGCCGGGAGAATATAAGATAAACTCCAATATGGATTACCGTGCGATGCTTAGAAGACTTACGAGCAAAAAAGGCGCGCTGAATACCGTAAAGGTAACTATCCCTGAAGGGTATGAGGTCTCGCAGATTGCAGACCTTCTTGCAGAAAAAGGAGTATGCGATCATGATGCATTCGAAGATGCTGTTGCAAATACGGATTTCAACTATGCATTTTTAGAGGATCTTCCTCTTGGTAAATCAAATCGTCTTGAGGGATATATGTTCCCTGATACGTATGAATTTTACAAAAATGATGACCCTGCACGCGTTATCAAAAAGTTCCTCGATAACTTCAATGTTAAATTCAACGACGAAATGGAAGAGCGCACGCGTGAGCTAAATATGAGTATGCACGAGCTTATTACATTTGCTTCAATTGTAGAACGCGAGGCAACGGCAAAGGACAGAGAAAACATTGCTTCTGTTTTCCACAACCGTTTGAAAAACAAGACATATCCGTATCTTGAGTCGTGCGCAACGGTGCAGTATGTGCTCGGTAAGCGCAAGGCGGTAATAAGCATTGCAGACACGAAGATTGACAATAAATATAACACCTACAAATACAAAGGTCTGCCACCGGGACCGATATCAAATCCGGGTCTTGATGCGATAGAGGCATCGCTATATCCGAATGATACGGATTACCTGTTTTTCGCTTTGCAGGAGGACGGAACGCACAAGTTCTCAAAGACGTATGAGGAGCACCTGAAAACTCCGAAATTAAACCCGTAAGGATATGAATGAACTTATGAAAAAACCTGAAATTTTGTCTCCGGCAGGGGATATGGAAAAGCTTCACGCTGCGATTTTATACGGTGCAGATGCGGTGTATCTTGCAGGTGAAACGTTTGGTATGCGCACGGCATCGGGCAATTTTACCGGTGAGGAAATGAAAAAGGCGGTAGCGCTTGCGCACAACAAGGGCGTTAAGGTGTATGTAACCTGCAATACCATGATGCGCAATCACGATATCTTTGCGCTTCCCCCTTACCTTGAAATGCTCGGTGGTATAGGTGTTGACGGAATTATCGTTGCAGATCTCGGATGCATGAAGCTTGCTCAGAAATGGGCACCGCGCGCCGAGATACATATCAGCACTCAGGCGAGCGTGCTAAATACCGAGGCGGCAAATGCATGGTATGAGTTGGGCGCGGCCCGCGTGTGCCTTGCCCGTGAAGCAAGCCTTTCGGAAATATGCGAGATTATGGAACACAAGAATAAGAATCTTGCGGTTGAAACGTTTGTTCACGGCGCAATGTGTATGGCTTATTCCGGCAGATGTATGCTTTCAGATTACCTTACCGGACGTTCTGCCAACCGAGGAAACTGCGCCCAGCCGTGCCGCTGGAGCTATGCCGTTATGGAAGAAAAGCGCCCCGGTCAGTATTTCCCGATTGAGGAAGACGGAAAGAGCACGCATATCTTCAATTCAAAGGATATGTGTATGATAGAATATGTTCCGGAGCTTATGGCGGCGGGAATTGACAGCTTTAAAATTGAGGGCAGAGTTAAATCTGCGTATTACTGCGCGGCAGTTACCAATGCATACAGAATGGCGATTGATGAATATGTAAAAAGCCCCGACACATGGCAACGTGATGGCTTCTGGACCGTTGAAGCGGATAAGGTCAGTCACCGCCAATATTGCACGGGATTCTATTTTGGCGAAAAGAATATCCAGAGACAGGAAACCTCAAACTACATTCGCACGTGGGATGTTGTCGCAACAGTTGTCGAATGTGATGATGAAGGAAATGCTGTAATCGAGCAGAAGAATAAGTTTGTACGCGGAGTTGAATATGAGCTTATGCAGCCAAAAGCTCAGCCCCAGAAGGTGATTTTTGAAAAGATGATAACCCTTGACGGTGAGGAAATAGAATCTGCTGGTCAGGCGAAAATCAAGGTAAAGGTAAAGCTTCCGTGTAAAACCCCAATCGGTGCATTTTTAAGACGTGAGGGGAGCCGCTTTAATGAACCGTAAGCTCTGCCATATTGCCGATGAAAAGGACGAAGGCAAAAAGCTTTCCGAGATTCTCAAGCGTCGTTTTGGTGTTTCTGAAATGCTTTTGCGTCGGATTAAGCGTATTGAAAACGGAATACTTTTAAACGGCAAAAGTGTATATACTATTGACATTGCACATAAGGGTGACTGCATTGAGGTAATAATTGAGCCTGAAGAACGCGCCTCGGACAGCGTTGTGCCGACTGAAGGTAAGCTGGATATTCTTTTTGAAAATGAGGATATTCTTATCCTCAACAAGCCCGCAACGCTTGCAGTGCATCCGTCGCACGGGCATTTTTCCACATCTCTCGGCAACATAGTTATGTGGTATTACACAAGCCGAGGTGAGAAATTCGTTTTCAGACCGATAAACAGGCTTGACCGCGGGGTTTCAGGTGTTATGGCAGTTGCAAAAAATGCGTATTCCCACACCTTTGCCGCACGCCTTTTGCACAGCGGAGAGTTTTACCGTGAATATCTTGCGATAGTTGATGGGAGACCGCCACAGGCAAGCGGCGAAGTCTGCGCACCAATAGGTCGGCGCGATGGCTCAGTTATTGAGCGGGAGGTGCGCGAGGACGGAGATTTTGCACT
>JAZQSB010000029.1:0-2579 GCA_045629885.1 Eubacteriales bacterium
TCATAGGTTTCTAAAGACGGATGCCACCCATATGATAAATATGTATCGTATATTATTTTAGCATCATCGACTTCCATGCTTCTAATTAGTAAGTTATTATTTGAAAAATAAACTTCGCTCATTATTTACCTCCACAAATTCTTATTTTCCTAACTGTTCGACAAATTGGAATTTGTTAAATTCGAACTTATATTTCCTTTTGGAAAGTATACCCCACTCTTTCTTTACCATCTGCGGTAGTACAAGATCCAATTTCTGTTACTGTATAACCTGCTGATAAATAAAGTGCTCGTGCAATGATGTTATCTTCCGTTGTATGAATACCTATTCTTTTATATCCTTTTTCTCTTGCAATATTTTCTGCCGCAGACAAAACATATTTTCCGATACCTTTATGTTGGTACATTGGTTTTACTTGGAGCATACCTATCCATAATCCGCCGTCTTCCATATCTATTCTAAACCAAGCAACAGGTGTTTCTGCATTAACAACATAGTAAGTGCTATCTTTACACGACATCAGTTCTTTCCAAACATCGACATTCCTTTGAACACCATGTAGCCTGTCTATATTTTCATTATATGTTTCGTTGATAAAGACAATATCATCCTCAGATGCAACAGAATACATAAGGTTATCCATTTTAGACCCCCGTAAATTCTTATTTATCGGTCAGTTGTATTATAGCATAACTTAACTAACAAATAAAGAGAATAATAAAAACACCCACAGTTTTAAAAAACTATGGGTGTTTTCGTGTCTTGTTGTACTGTCCTTTAGAGTACGACTCATAAGACTTCCTTCTTTATACTCCTGCAAAATCGTCGGACAGAGGCAACCGCGCTCCATACGGAAAAACTATTCCGATACGGTTTTGCTTTAGCATCACAAATCCCCCGGGAGACATCAATCCGATGTTCTTCCGGGGGATTTTTTCATTTCGCTTCTATCTCTATCCATGAGATACGCACAGAAGCACAAGCATCTGCCGTGATCGTATATCTCACATCACGCCTCGGAACCGGGGCAATATAACATACCGTTCCCTTCTCCATCGCGGTTTCGGGAAAGGGAGTCTGTGAAGATGTAAGCGTCAAAGGCTCTCCGTTTATCTTAACAGTAACATCATCTTTCGTTCCAAGAGAAATTCCGATACGGAAAACAACATTTCTCTCCGCAGGAAGCTCGCCCGTAACAACGGTAAATTCCGCCCTTTCCCCCGCCGAAAGCGCCTTGGGCAGCGGATTCCACCGCTCCCGGCCAACAGGGGTAATATCGTAGTCCTCTCCAACTGTAATGAAGCGAAGGTGGTTCGCCGCAACCTTTTCGTAACTGCCAAGCATACGCGGAAGCGCGCGGTCACGTGCAAGCGCGTCTTTTGTTCCGCCCAGTCCCTCTCCAAAAAGGTTGAATGTATAAATACCGTCGGAACCGCGGGCAAGATAGCTTGCCGCATGCCCGCAGACCGTTTCCACAGTCATTGGAGCAAGTCCGTTCAGCGACATTCCCCAATCATCGGAGATCAGACTCTCGATACAGGCAGTGATTTTCGTATTGGGCAACGCCGACTTCCAATCCTCTACCGGAATGTGGGAATCGCTTCCGTGAAAACGCGGCGAAGGCACAATTCGGTCGACTAACGACTCTCTGTCCCAGGTCACGGCATCAAATCCCATGGTATAGCTTTTCGCGATATCCCGCGGCAGACGGACAGTGATTTCGATTTTGTGTCCATGCTTCGCCTCTGCTTCGCGTACAATTTCCTTGACCTCTCTCATAAAGCCATTCATAACGGGAACACAAATGGCTTTATCTTCCCCTGCATAGTCAAAGCAAATACACTCGCGCATAAAATCAAGCTCAAGCCCATCGGTATCGTAGCGGAGGATCTGTTCACGGATATAATTTAGATACAGATTTCGCACCTCAGGATACATATAGTTCAGCGTATAGCGAAAATATCCGTAGCGGTCTCCGTTCATCCATCCGTTTTGACGGGCAGTATAAAAGAAGCCGGAGCGAAGCCAACAAGTCTTGTCATCCGGACAATGACAGTCATTCATGCGAACCGAAATATGCGAACGCATACCTGCCTCGCGTATGCGGCGGAACCAAACGTCAAAGGGATCGATACCGTGTATCTTTATCACCGTATATGCAGGTGCAAGCATATCACGGTAATCCACGGGGATACCGTTTTCTACTCTGCGTTCGTAAATTGAAACAAGATCGTCAAGCACGTTTGAGGGTGATCCCGAGCACTGTCCGCCCACATTCAGACATATATCCGTAATATTCGTATTGCGGAAAGCATCTATAAGCGGATAAAGATCCGCCTCCGTGACCTTATTCTGCTCGTAAACTTTTTTATATAAAGGAAATATTGTTGAGCAAAAATCAATATTTTGCAAATACATGCTGCTTCTCCCGTAAAACAAATTATGTTCCGTCTTCAATAATTATATTACATCTCAAGCCTATGCAATACCTTAGACCTTTACTGTTTTTCCGAAACGCGGAACTCCAAAGACTCGCCGCACTGTTTTACCGCGTAGAGCCCGCATTCTGCGCAGAGAAG
>JAZQSB010000030.1:0-1570 GCA_045629885.1 Eubacteriales bacterium
GACTCCCCGGTTAGTGCGGTCTTGCGATGGGTCAAAATCTTGTTTTTTAAAGTAACTTTATACCATGTTCCTTGCAGATTTCCTTATCTGCCTTTGGCCATACGGACGACTGGACCTCTCCGATATGTGCACAGTCAAGCATAAACATACACAAGCGGGACTGACCTATTCCGCCGCCGATTGTGTACGGAAGCTCGCCGCGCATCAGCGCTTTCTGGAACGGAAGTTCCAGTCTATCCTCACACCCTTCGGCGCGAAGCTGACGAAGAAGCGCATCCTCATCAACACGGATACCCATTGACGATATTTCAAACGGGCAATCAAGAAGCGGATAATACAGAACAATATCTCCATTTAATGTCCAGTCATCATAATCCGGTGCACGTCCATCGTGCTTGCCGCCGGATTTAAGACGGTCACCTATCTGAGCTATAAACACTGCACCGTGCTTCTTGGAAATTTCTTTCTCACGCTCTTTTCCTGTGAGGTCGGGGTACATTTCCTCAAGCTCGTATGTTGTGACAAATGTAATCTCATCCGGAAGCTTGCGCTGTGTTCCAAATTTCTCTGAAACCTCACGCTCAGCATCGCGGACTACTTCATATATCTTACGCACAACGTCGTACAAAAATTCAGTTTTTCTGCTGGCCTTCTCTATAACAAGCTCCCAATCCCACTGGTCAACATAGATTGAGTGGAGATTATCAGTCATTTCGTCACGGCGGATGGCGTTCATATCGGTGTATAATCCTTCGCCGATGCCAAAGCCGTAATCACGCAAAGCCATTCTCTTCCATTTTGCAAGAGAATGAACGATTTCATACACGCTACCGGGCTGTTCAAGAAGGTCAAAAGCGACCGGGCGCTCAATGCCGTTTAAGTTGTCGTTAAGACCGGTTCCGCTTCTTACAAAAAGTGGTGCGCTCACACGTTCAAGATTAAGGGCCTTTGCAAGGCGTGCCTCGAACATATCCTTTATCATCTTAACGCCGCGCTCGGTATCGCGGATAGACATTTTTCTGTTATAGCCCGAAGGCAAAATAAGACGTTCTTTCATTTACGCATACCTCTTAATATTTGATGAGATATCTGTTCACCTCCCACTCATGTACGGTGGAGGTGTATTCTTTCCATTCGCGGCGCTTTGCTTCGATATACTTTGACGCAATATGGCTACCTATCGTATTGAGGAGAAGCTCGTCGCGCTCAAGCTCATCAACAGCTTCCGAAAGATTTGCAGGAAGCGCACGGATGTTATTTTCACGCAATTCTTTTTTTGACATTTCAAAAATATTGGTCTCGACTGACGGTGGTGGAGTAAGTCCGCGCTTTATTCCGTCAAGACCTGCCGCAAGCACTGCTGCAAACGCGAGATACGGGTTAGCCGCAGGATCCGGGTTTCTTATCTCGATGCGTGCGCCCTCGCCTGTCGCGCTCGGAACACGGATGAGCGGACTTCTGTTCTTTGCAGACCACGCAATATAAAGAGGAGCTTCATAACCCGGAACAAGGCGCTTATATGAATTGACAATCGGGTTTGTGAGTGCGCACATTCCGCGGGCATGCTCAA
>JAZQSB010000031.1:0-1572 GCA_045629885.1 Eubacteriales bacterium
AATCTCCTTATAATTTAAATTTTTTTAATCATAGTAAGAATGTTTTCGCCGTTTTCGTAGGCGTAGGTCACCGTGTCCATAGTTTTCTTGGTGATGAAGATACCAAGACCGCCGATCTCTCGGTCCTCAGCGGGGAGAGTAATATCCGGATCAGGTTTTTTCAGAGGATCAAAGGGTGTGCCCTTATCTGTCATCCGGAAGGTAATCTCACGGCTTTCGGCGTCAAATCCAATGCCGAGCGTCATATCTCCCTCGCCTTCTCCGTAGGCATAGTGGGCAACGTTAACGAACACCTCTTCGATCGCAACGCAAACAGCCATCTGCGTTTTCATTGGGCATTCATAGCTCTCCAAGGTCTCATCCACAAATCCGAGCACGTCGGACAAAGCTTCTACCTTTGCGGGAAAGGTTTTATTTATCATCTGCACACCTCCTTGTTTAGGTTTGTAATCGAACATAAGCATCGTAATATCGTCGAACTGCGGCGCCTCGCCTACGAATTCATCTATATTTGCTTTCAATGCAGGTAAAAACGCCGTCGCTTCTATCGTTGCATTTTGGTTCATAAAGGATAGGAGTCTATCCTCGCCGTAAAGCTTATTATCGGCATTTGTTGCCTCGGGAACACCGTCAGTATACAAGAACAATCTGTCACCGGGATAAAGAGTAAGCTCTCCTACACGATAGCGCACGCCCTCCATACCAGCAAGAACAAATCCTGCACGGGTTTTAAGATATTCAAACGACCCGTCTCTGCGCTTGAGCACAGGCGGATTATGACCTGCATTTGCAAACTGCAAATTTCCGGTTGTGAGGTCCAAAATACCCATCCACGCGGTAACAAACATACCCGATTCATTATTTTCGCAAAGCTTTTCGTTTGCTTTAGTGAAAATATCGTTTACAGCCATACCGCTTTCAGCAAGGTCCTTGATAATGGTTTTTGCTGTCATCATAAACATAGCCGCGGGAATTCCCTTTCCCGAAACGTCTGCTGCAAGGAATGCAACTGTTGTATCATTAAGCTTGTAGAAGTCGTAGAAATCGCCTCCGACCTCCTTTGCTGCAATCATCTGTGCATAGATGTTGTAGTCCTCATCTTTGGGGAAGTATGTGGGGAGGGCCGAGAGCTGAATTTGTTTCGCATATTCAAGTTCTTTATCGATGCGAGCTGCAGCCTCTGCAATGTAACGCTTGTGAGTGGTAACGGTCGAGTTGATATCATCCGACAGGGACGAAAATTCCGTGTTTGATCGCACGTCAACCGTAACATTCAAATCTCCTTGTGTGATCCGCGCGAGCGTATCGTTAACCTTTTTAATGTTATTAATAATGACTCGCTTGATGAGTATGTATATGAATACGAAAAGAGTTGCAAAAATAATAACCTGCATAAAAATGCTCGTCAGCATCGAAGCGTCTCTCATAAACATGGCTTCGGAAACGGGCATAGCCGCAATCAGACAGTAGCCCTCAACGAACTTGAATACATACATATACTCAATACTCGCATCACTGACACCATCTACAATGTCTGCATAATAGAGTGTGGTAGAGGTTTTTCCCTGTGAC